>JAOUKG010000489.1 GCA_029882725.1 Cyclobacteriaceae bacterium | reverse complement strand
TACTGACCGGTACGTCAAATAATTGTTGAATATAAGGCTCGAGTTTAAGTCTTATGTTTTTCTGAAAGCTTTTTTGTAACATAAAAACATAGTGGTGGGCTTTCATCATTTCGAGGTTTATATTTGGTCGTGACAATAGGGCATTTGTAACCGGGTCGGAAAGGGTTGTTTCATAAAAATTAAAAGAGAGTATTCTGGAATGCATACCATAAGAAAAGGAGCTGGTTATGCCATTATTTGAACTGTATTTGATGCTTGCACGTGGTTCAATAGAATAAGTATTGTTCAGGCTTAATACCTGCGCATGTAAACCACCAACGAGGGTAAGGTTTTGTGATGCCCTGTATTGGGACTGAATGAATCCTTCAGTAAGTAATGTGGAGTTGTTACCCTTATTAAAGGTATTCATGACCTTGTTTTCAAAGTTAAATCTGTTGTATTCCACATTATAATTATAATGAGTAAGTAAGGATCCCATTTGTAGTGTAGTCCTGTTATTTAATTCAAGGGAATAAGTAAGGGCTGAGGAAATTCTTTTATCAGTATAGTATTCTTCATCCAAACGGAAAGCTTTATTTACATCTACCGTGTCATTTTCAAATGCAACAGAATTGAAACCACCCGAAAGGGTGAATGATAAATAACTATTTTTATTGATTAAGTGCCTTACTTTTGCTCCTACAACCCCAAGTGTTGTGGGGAAAGAATATTGTCTTACGTCGTCCCAGGAAGTAGGTGTTGGGTCGGGATCTTTGAATTCATTACTAAGTCCACCCAGGGAAAATACATTCAGTGTTGTTTTTGGAGACAATTTAAAGTACATATTGAAAGAAAGGTCCTGAAAAGTATTTGACACATTGGGTTTTACTACGCGAACCCCCATTTTTCCCAAAATCCCCAAAGTTGAATACCTATAATTAAACAGATAGCTACTTTTGTTGTTTTTGCTGGAAAAAGGACCTTCAGAGGCAAAATCTATTCCTATTACACCAATTTGAAACCGGTGTTCCCTGTTTTCAGTATTCCCTTTTCTAAAGTTCATGTCTACAATTCCTGAGAAAGCATTTCCGTATTGAGGAGCAAAGGCGCCACTCAGAAAATCGGATTGTCCTAGAACGAAAATACTTAAAGCACTTATACCACCCCCACTTGAACCTATATCAGCAAAATGGTTGGGGTTGGGAATCTCCACACCTTCCAGGCGCCATGATAGACCGTAGGGAGAATTTGCTCTAATTACCATGGTGTTTTGATTGTCGCTTTGGCTTAACTGAACTCCGGGTATACTAACTGCCATTCTTCCTACATCATTAATACTTCCTGCATACCTTTGAGCGTCTTCGGGCGAAAAGGATCTTCCACTTACCGTAGTGAAATCGTTCGCTGCCTGTCCGGGATCAATAGGAGGTCTTATTATTACAGTATCCATGGTAGTTATGGAGGGTGAAAGTTCAATGTTGATAATGAGTTCTTTAGCAGAAGTGAGCTCTAAATACCCGGATTGCCAGGGTTCATACCCTATAAATTGCGACTGTAATGCAATACGCCCAACCGGAATGTCTTTAATAAGATATTGACCTTCAATATCCGTTACAGCTCCTGTGGAAGTAGATCCCGCAAGAAGAACATAGGCTCCTATCAAAGGTTGCTGTGTGTTTTTATCCAATACAGTACCTTTTATATTTTGCGTGTTTTGTGAAAAGGCCTCAAAACTGAGCAAAAAGAGGGTGAGAAAAAGAATAAATGATGTTTTCATAGTATGATAAATTTATGTAAAAATGCATACCTTTTATCTATCATTGAAATTAAAAAATGCAACTCCATATTTTTGAGTTGCATTTAATACAAAATATGTGAAATTGTTGTCATTAAATTGTAATGATTGCACTATATTAGTTTCATAATTATTATCTAACCTATGTTTAAAGATAATCTTCAGGAACAATTCCTAGATATTATTAGAAAGAAAAACGGAAATAATTCTGGTTTTGTTGATGACCTGGCAGATCTGTTGAGTATAAGCAAAGACAGTGCCTACAGACGGTTAAGAGGTGAGACCCCCTTGCACTTTTTTGAAATACAAAAATTAAGTTTGCATTTTGAAGTTTCTGTTGACCAGTTGTTTAATATTGATTCATCTCATTTATTATTTGCAAACAGAGATATAGGAGAAAATTTTACGATAAAAAAATATTTGATTTCTCTTCTGGAAGATATAAGTAATTTGATTTCTTTTAAAGAGAGGCAGGTTATTTTTGCAGCTAAAGATATTCCCTTATTTCACTTTTTTCAATTTCCTTTATTAACGAAATTCAATCTGTTTTTTTGGTATCAAAATTTGGAAAATTCCTCGGTTTTTAAAAAATCCAAATTCAAAGACTTTAATAATTATGATGAGGTAATGGGAATTACAGCCAATTTATGGGAAAAGTATATTCATTTGCCTTCTATTGAAATTTGGAGTGATGAATCTGTGAGTTTGTTTTTAAGAAGAATCTTATTTCATTTTGAATCGGGTCTATTAACTCAGCAGGAGGCTCGTGCTCTGATTGATGAGTTTCGTGAATTGTTGGAACATGCAAAAATGCAAGCTGAGTTAAGTAAAAAGTTCAATAGAAATAAAGAAAATACAGGAATTGACAACAGTTTTCATTTGTATTATAATGAAGTGTCTATAAGTGACAATACTGTGTTCTGTGAAATGGATGGGGAAGCTTTGACTTTTATCACATACAATATGATGAGCCTTTTACATACTTCTGATGTAGGATTTTGTAAAAAAATAAAAGATCATTTGGATATAATTATTAAAAAATCAGTTCTTATAAGTTCTGTTTCTGAAAAAGTAAGAAATAAAGTCTTTCATGGTATGTTCATCAAATTAGACGAAGCCAAGGATCAAATAAGATTATAAATATAAAATTCACGTATTGCCTTGAATAATGTTTATTTTATGAGTAGATTAAATACGGATACTTTTTTTGTAATTAAAATTTACGATTAATTAAAATTATATTTTTTGTGAATTTATTTATAAAAAACATATTAATTATAATTTTTATAAATGTACTTTCTGCTACTTGTTATTCTCAGGAAAAGGCAGACACTCTTCTATTTAAAATTGAAACACAGGATGGAAATACATTCATCGGGAATAAAATAGCCGAAGATGAAAATACCATTACCTTAATGACAGAAAATTACGGGAAATTAGAAATTAAAAAAGTACATATAAAGTCGGTAAAGCCCATTGAAAACGAAAGTTTGATAAATGGGCAATACTGGGGTGAAAATGTTCAGGATGCCAGGTATTTTTGGGCTCCCAATGGTTATGGCCTGCAAAAAGGGGAGGGGTA
>JAOUKG010000488.1 GCA_029882725.1 Cyclobacteriaceae bacterium | reverse complement strand
CATTTCAGGTCAGATTACAGACGGTTCTGCCGGAGTAGCTGGTGTATTGGTTGTTGCTGAACTCAACGGAGTGGCCTATTCTGCAATTACTGATCAGGATGGTAATTATTCAATATTTAATGTTCCAGCAGGTACTTATGCAGTTACTGCTTTTATTGCCGGGTATTCAAGTACTGTTGCAGATGCTATAGTAACAGCCAGTACTGAAACTACTGCTGTTGATGTAACATTGACTACTGGAGCTGCAGGAAGTTTCAATGGTACAATAAGCATTATTTCACAGACAGGTATTGTAACAGCACCTACAACTATGGACATTTCCCTGGTTCACCCCGTTACAAGAGAAACTATTCCAGGTTTATCACAAAGTGTAACCTACTCATCTTCAATGAGCTTTTCATTCGCTGATCTTGCAGATGGAACGTATATAGTAAGAGCTTCTTATGCGAATGATTATATCGTGGTAGATCCTAATGAAATTGCAACTAAGGGTGAATACATTGTAACTGTTTCAGGTGGTGCTGCTGCAGATATTGCTATTAAGGCAACTAGTGCCGTTTCACTTTCAAGTCCTACCAATACAATGGATACTACTATTCCTATTGAAGTGACTTCAGCAATTCCTACTTTTACCTGGTTGCAATATCCTAGCACTTCTGATTATGTTATTGAAGTAATCGATGCTACTACGGGTACTGTTATTTGGGGTGGGTTTTCAAATAACTTTACAGCTAAAAACATCGTTGTTAATGGCTTAACAATTGATTATAACTCTGATGGAAATGCTACGATTCCTTCTTTGGAGTCAGGTAAGGTTTACCAATGGAAAGTTTATGCTTCTAAAAACGATACTTCTGTTTTGGGATGGCATTTGATTTCTTCTAGTGAAGACCAAATGGGTCTTATCAAAATACAATAAATAGGAATAGTCTTGAAGCAATTGACCTTCAACACTTAAAACCAACTACTTATATTAAAATGAAAAACCCCGTGATTATAACGGGGTTTTTCGTTTTAAGGCTCTTTCTAAATTGGATTCCGGTTCAGCTTACAACTACTCACTAATCGGTTTTCGTACATTATACCAATCAATTTTTCGTGTAAGCATCATGGTGGCAGCTAAAGCAATAAACAGCCCTGCAGCACCTACCAGTAAACTGAAATCTTCCAGTTGTAAAATGATATAGATAAATCCATAGATAATCAGGAAGAAAATGCCGGTAATGGTAGTTAAGTTTTTGTCTTTGTATATGGCCGATATGTAGGTAATAATTAGCCCGCCCGTCAGGATTGATGAAATAAGATAAGCAATATTAAATCCTGTATGTTCAGTAATTGAAAGCAACAAAATATAAAATACTACCAGAGCCATGCCTGCCATTGTGTACTGAAAGGGGTGCAATGGCCTCTTTTTAATTATTTCTGTTAGAAAAAAGGTGAGAAAAGTAAGGCATATAATTAAAAATGCGTATTTGGCAGATCTCATATTCTTCTGGTATTCATCCACCATTTCTATCAGGCTTACGCCGAAAGCAGATTCCGTTCCCCACTCTCGTTCCCCCATCCAGGAAGAAGGTATATTTCTGCTTAAATGAAAAATTTTCCATTCTGCTTCAAAACCTTTTTCTGTAATAATACGTGTGTCGGGAATGAAATTCCCATAAAATCCAGGATCTCTCCATGGGGAAGATAGTTTTACCTCCGTTTGCTCTGCCACAGGTACAAATGAAAGGTTTTTATGGCCATTTAAATTTATATTGAAGGAATATTGATAAGTCTTTAATTCAGGTACCATGGGAGCGCGGGTATAGAACCCCGATTCTGCTATCTTACGATTGGGAAGTCCCGATTTAAATTCTTTTTTACTCTCATTCCAGTTCAGAATAACATTTTCTTTAATGCCCGATTGATCGGAAACAATCATACTTACGTACGCTTTATCATATAAAATTTGATAAGCATCCAGATTTAGTTGAGCCAAATCAGGGACTGTAAAGTTTCCTGTAAAAGTAAGTTTCGAATTGTATAGGGTTACATCATAGATACTTATACGGCGGTTTGTTGTATTCACATCTCCACTTATCATTAACTCTTTAGGAGTAAAGTTAATTTCTCGGGAATAATAAACGGGATTTCCATCCTTATCTTCTTTCTGAACAATATATGGAAGTGTAAGAAATGGTCCCATGATTTGCTGGTCTCCTCCCCAGCTATTACTTACCGACTGAACAACCTCATTGTTATAACTTTCCCTCTCATGGATCATGTCTTTTACCATAGCGGTAGGAATCAACAGCAAGAGCGATAAAATAACAATAACCGTTATTTTAAAAGAGATGGACCTGGCCACCTTTTGTTTTACGTTTTGAATAATTGTGTTTTCCATATGTTTGTTAATTTAAAAGAACTTTGAATTACAAAGTGTGTAAGTAAAAAAATTATTCCCTTTGACTTTTTATCAAAGATTCAAGGGCCGAAAGGTGTTTATTAAAGGCTTTAATGCCAGAATCTGTTACAGAATATCGGGTATTGGGTTTACGATCTATAAATGATTTATTTACTGCTATAAAATCCTCTTTTTCAAGGGCTTTAATATGACTGGCCAGATTTCCATCGGTAACATTTAGTAATTCTTTAAGGCTGGTAAAATCCAAACTCTCATTGACAATTAATGCCGACATAATGCCCAGACGCACTTTATTTTCAAAAGCTTTATGTAAGTGTTGTAAAAGTTCTTTCACTTGTCGTATTTAAAATACATGATGCCACCATAAATGATATGCATTACCCCAAATCCCAGGGCCCAAAAATACAAACCCTTTCCGGGGAAAAGAGCGGCGGTTAAACCAATTGCAATTTCAAATAAACCGAGATATTTAACATCACCTAATGTGTATTTTGAGGCATTAACAAGGGCAAGTCCATAGAAAATTAATGTAATTGGGGAAATGATAAAATACAATTCCCTGTAAATAAGAATCAAGATCAAAAATCCACCAGTAGCAAGGGGAATGGCTAAATTTTCAACAACGCGTTTAGCGGTATGATCCCACAGTTTTACTCCGTTCTTTTCTGCTTTTCTCTTACTTAATTGAAAACCAGTAAGCAGAGATAAAACTAAAACAAGGAAGGCATCAATAAACAAAAATACCACTTCTTGTGAAGTTTGCCCTGTCCTTATAGAGGTATAAGGAATGACCGAAGCTGTATAGATAATACGGTAGGCTACGGCTGCCCCTATCAAGGCATAAATACCTGCCAATATTCCGGAAAGGCCACTTAGTGATAAAAATCTCGAAGATTTATTCATGATTGACCTTATCTCAGAAAGGTCATTGAGGTATTTTTCCTGTTCCATA
>JAOUKG010000487.1 GCA_029882725.1 Cyclobacteriaceae bacterium | reverse complement strand
TCTTCCAAAGCTTTATCCCTTTCTGTTGTACTTAATTTGAAATAAGCCAAAATCAGAGGGGTTATAGTATTTTCATTTTCCCTGTCATAATTCCCACTGGAGGCATAGGCTGTGAAATATTTTTTGGCACTATCCAGTTCATTTGCAAAAAAGGCTATTAAACCTGCTTCTTCATAATTTCTAAATACTTGTTGATCCATATAAAATACCCTGGACATGATCTCTTTTGCTTTTCTTTTATTTCCCAACAAAACTTGTGTATATCCTAATTCACGGAAAGAATCAGGATATTTTGAATTCAAGTCTATTGCCTTGCTCAACAAGGATTTCGAATTATCTAAATCACCCAGCAACCTATATGCCCAGCCCATTGTCAACAAACACAAATAATCACTCTTAAGCTGTAGTTTTAGAGCCTTTTTATTCATTTCAATACTTTCGTCCAACTCCCCGAATGTAAAACTGAGAATGGCCAAATTGCCCAAAACCTGTGCATAGTTGGGTCGGATTTCAATAGCTTTTCTAAAATACTCCTTTGCCTTGGTATAGTTCTTGGAATAAAACTCCACATTAGCCAACGCTTTGTAGCATTCCGCAGATTCAGAATTCAAACTAATGGCATAATTAATAATCGATCTGGCAGTATCCAAAAAGGCAGAGTTGTTTTCAAGGCGGTATTTTAAACTATAAACATCTGTAACTCCGGCCAGAGGCAGAACAAACGCAGAGTCATAATCCAATGCCTTTTGATATTCCAGAATTGCATAATCAAGACTATCCCGCGACTCATAATATTTTAAACCTTTAAAATAATGATTGTAAGCATTTAAATTTTGAGAATAATTACTTTCCAATAAAAGCTTCTCTTTTTCATCAATTACAATACCCAGTTCATTCATTACATTAAGAACTACTTCTCTCTGCACATCAAACAGTTCGTTTTCTTTAATGTTTTTTGTTATTCCACCTATCGTTCTACTTGTTTTAGCATCAACTAACCTATAGTTATAGTGTATTTCATCATCAAATTTCATTAGTGTAGTGCGGAGAATATATCCAATATTGTATTTTTGAAAAATTTCGGAGTCAGTAGCGTCTGTATTAAGAAAGTTTCTGACATCAGAATAATCAATTACAATCATATTAGACAAGGCTGAAAATCTGGACGTCATTTGACTGGTTAAACCTTCTAAGAAAAGACTATCTACAACCTCTTTTGAACCATTTGTAAAGGGGGCCACCAACAAGGAATACTCTTGTTGCATATTCGCCTGGCTTTCATTTTTTAACAAATCCACATTTAGTGAATTCCTCTGCAAAAGAAGGATTGCTAACAAAATCACTGAAGCCAAAAAACTGGTAAACGGTTTTCTTTTCCTTCGGGGAAATGGGTTTAACCTTGATTCCCAGGTATTGGTTCTTATAATACCTTCAGGTCCGAATTCATAATTCCATGCAAGAATGATAATCAAAAGACCCAGAAAAACAAAAAACAAAACCCCACCATAAGGAACCCAAAAAGGAAAATTTTCCAAATTCAAAAAATTAAAAGCTATCAAAGAAAAGAGAACGTAATTAAATATCAACAAAGGCATTTCTCTTCTCATTGCAGACCTTATAAATTTCACCCAGGAAAATCTTTTTTCCACCGGATCTACTGTACCCCCCGTACCTTCTGTTTTTTTTCTATTTTCAAGTTTTGACGTCTTTTGGGATATACCAATCAATATCTCTTTTATCCCATTGGCTACTTTATTTATTTGATCTCTGTAAATATGCTGATTATCATCCCTGTATTTATCATCGTGAACAGAATCCAACGGCCTGTTTACTCCTTTATTTTTGTAAATAAAATCTATGGATCTCAAGGTAGAACCTAATGTTTCCTCCAAAAGAAAACTATCTTCTACATCTATTTCGTGAATTTTCACAGGCAATACTCTGGAAGCCACATTTCCATTACTTAAAGGAACATTAAGTCCAATTTCATCCTCTTCGGCAATTCTAAGAAATTCCAAAAACTCATGTTTCCATGCAAAACTTTCCGGGTCACAATAAGTTTGGGAAATAATAGGAATAAAAATCAGGGTTTGTAGCTTGGTTTTTAAAGATTCGATAACATGGTGGGTCTCCAAAACCCCATCATGGGGATTTTCATCAAAATAGATATTGACCTTTCCTTTGATTGTGGCCACCAACTCTTTTCGTAGATTACTGACGAACTCGGTAACCCAGGCATCGTAGGTATTGTCATTTTGCCTGTAACTTATAAAAACATGATAGTCATATTTATGATGAAAAGGTTCCATAATAATAAAGCCAATGAACTATAATAAACTATACAACTCCCCCTCACTAAATACGTGGTATTTAATACAAATCCTGATAAATCATTCTACTGTTTTTTATTATACTAAAAATAACATAAAAAATCAAGAAACCGGATTAAAACAATAGAAAATCCCCTCACAAAATACCTTACCACCATTCATCCTTTCATTTATCTACCTTTTCAGGTTTTGCTACCTTTTCAGGAAATGAACCTTTCATTATCCGACTGTTTCCACTACATTACTTTTCAATACACTACAACACTACACTACAACACCATGACACCAACCTCCGACCTAGCCACTAAAAACAAACGACTGGTTTCCATTGATGCCCTACGGGGTTTCGACATGCTTATGATTGCCGGAGGGGGAAGTGTTATTGCTTCGCTGCACAACAAAACCGATAACGGCTTCCTAAACATGCTGGCCGAACAGTTTGAACACCCCGCCTGGCATGGATTCACTTTTTACGACTTCATCTTTCCTCTATTCCTTTTTATTGCAGGAATATCCATCCCTTTTTCGATCAACAAGGGATTAAGCCTAGGGATGAAAAAACAAGAAATCTACAAAAAATCGGCAATGCGTATGGTTATCCTTATTCTTTTGGGTATGCTTTACAAAAATGCTCCTTTTCCATTCTTTGAATGGTCGGAAATACGCATGGGGAGTGTATTGGGAAGAATTGGCATTGCAGGATTTGTGGCCACAGTACTTTTTCTGAATTTTGATGATAAGAAACGGCTGTTTTGGGTGGCCGGTTTGCTCCTCTCCTATTTTGCGGCTTTGATGTTCATTCCTGTACCGGGCTTTGGTGCTGGCGATCTAACCTTTGAGGGCAACCTTGTGGGCTGGTTCGACAGGACATTCCTTCCCGGCCGTTTATTGCAAGGCAGTTACGATGAACTCGGTTTACTAACACAAATTCCGGCTATGTGCCTCACTATTCTGGGCACCCAAGCGGGCCTAATACTTTATGATAAGAGCAATAGCGACAAGAAAAAATTAAGTCAACTCGTAGTGTGGG
>JAOUKG010000014.1 GCA_029882725.1 Cyclobacteriaceae bacterium | reverse complement strand
AAAAAAACAAAACCAATTTACTCTCTCATTTTGAGCACGGTGATGCCGATATTGAGTTGGAATTTATGATGGCCAAACACAGTAATTCGGGGATTTATCTTCAGGGACGTTATGAGGTGCAGCTATACGACAGTTGGGGGACATTACACCCTGCTTTTAGTGATTGTGGTGGTATTTATAAACGGTTCAGGCCCGATGGAAGCCAGTTTGAAGGGCATGCTCCCTTAATTAATGCCTGCAAGGCTCCCGGAACCTGGCAAAAAATGAAAATCTCATTTCAGGCCCCACGTTTCGACGAAAGTGGAATGAAAACACATAATGCAAAAATCCTGTATGTCGATTTAAACGGATATAGAATTCACGAAAATATTGAACTCACCGGCCCTACCGGTGGTCCTGTTTCCGAAAAGGAAGTAGAGCAGGGGCCATTGATGATTCAGGGAGATCACGGTCCTGTTGCTTTTCGTAATATAAAAATAATGAGATTTCAGGATATAGTTCCTGAACTTCAAAATATTAAATATACCTTGTATAAGGGTGACATTTTTGATTTAAGGGAGTCGGATTTTTCGAAGGCTACTTCAAAAACCGGAAAATTGAAAGAGTTTGAATTGCCAACAGTAGAGGAAGAATACGGTTGGGCTGTAGTTTATACGGCGAAAGTTACGATTCCCGTCAAGGGAAAATACACTTTTGGGGTGCAGGCTTCCGGTCATGCTACAATGAAAGTGAACGGGAAGGAAGTGATACCCAATACCTGGAGTCACCCATCGTGGGGAGCAAGGGAGGGAAGTGAAATTGAACTCACGGAAGGTGTCCACGATGTGGAAATTATGTTTGCTAAAGTTGATAATTGGCAGTCGAATTACTTGGGGCTATACATTCGGGGAGACAAAATGCGTAGTAAACCCCTGTATAGTGGCGTACCCTATGTAAGTGGTTCCGGGGGTGATGCTCCTGTGTTTTTACACGCAACCAAGCCAACCGTTTCGCGCGGTTTTATGAGAATTGGAGAAGGTGATGCCTCGCAAATGGTTACACGTTCTGTAAATGTGGGCAGCCCCTCTGGTATGCATTTTTCAGTAAACCTTGAAAACGGTGCCCTGTTTCAACTGTGGAGGGGTGATTTCCTCAATATGAGTAGTATGTGGAACGGCAGGGGCAATGCTTCGGCAGTTCCCAATGGAGTGGTATTATCTCTTTCAAACAACAGCCCCCTTTCGGGGAAGTTAACGCTGGCTTCACTCGGATATGATATAGATGAAGATCAGCTTCCTGTTTTTAGGTATAAAGTGGGAGATGCCGAACTAAAGGATAAAATCACGCCTTTACAGGGAAAAGAAGTCAAGCGGGAAATCAACCACACCATCGCCGGCGGAGGTGTTTGGATTTTGTGTGAAGAGGAAAATATTTCTGATTTAGGCAATGGACTTTACAACATAAACGACCAGACCTATTTCATCAGGGCATCCATACCGGGTGTTTCAATTATTAAATCGGAAAACGGAAAAATGCAACTCACAGCCCCTCTTTCGAATAAAAATATTACTTACTCTATCATTTGGTAGCCATGAAAATTACGATTCCAATTATACTAGTATTCCTAAGCTCAATCACTTTTACAAATGCGCAAAATGCTGAAAGTCAGTATTACAGCATCCTGAATATTCCCTTATCGCAAGAAGTAATTGCAGAAGTGGGAGGGGTGTGTGCCTTGCCAAATGGGAGTGTGGCAATTTCTACACGAAGAGGGGATATATTTTTAGTTGAAAACCCTTCGTCCAATTCTCCGGTAGTAAGGAAATTTGCTGAGGGTTTGCATGAAATTTTGGGTTTGAGGTTTTATAAAGATGCTTTTTATTGTACTCAGCGATCTGAATTAACCAAAATACAAGACCTGAATGGAGATGGTAAGGCCGATCGTTATGAAACAGTGGCATCCTGGCCTCTAACTGGGAATTATCATGAATATTCGTATGGGCCGATAATTGACGATGAGGGTAAAATGTTTGTTACCTTGAATTTGGGCTTTTTCGATCCTGATTGGTGGAGAGGAAGAAGTAATGCAAAGTGGAGAGGCTGGACATTGAGAATTGACCCTGAAACCGGTGATGTTGAACCCTGGGCAACAGGTATGAGAAGTCCTTGTGGAATAGGTTTGATAGATGGGGAATTTTTCTATGCCGATAATCAGGGCGACTGGCATGGTTCCGGGGGACTTGTACACGTTGAGAAAGGTGATTTTACAGGGCATCCGGGAGGATTGGTTTGGGCAGATGATCCCAGTAGTCCTGTGAAAATGAGGGATACAGAATTATATGCAAAAGTAAATCCACGTTTTGATGATGGTTCCGGAAAGGTGACTAAGCCGGAAAACATCAAAGACGAAGAGATAGTGCCATTTTTTTCATGGAAAGATGAATTTCCCTCCGTAAAATCGCCTGCCGTTTGGTTGCCTCATGGCGTATTGGGTATTTCGACCTCAGAAATTGTAAAGATTCCTGAAAGTTCAGGTTTTGGTCCTTTCGGAGGGCAGGTGTTAATAGGCGATCAGGGGCAATCGAAAATCAGTAGGGTATTTCTTGAAAAAGTAAATGGAGTATATCAGGGAGGAGCCATATTATTTAGGGAGGGGTTTAGTTCGGGTGTGTTGAGAATGGTTTTTTTGAACGATGAACTCTATGTAGGTCAGACCAACCGGGGTTGGGGTAGTACAGGCCCATTACCTTATGGGTTGGAACGGGTAGTATGGAGTGGAAAAATGCCTTTTGAGATGTTGAGGATAAATGCAATGCCCGATGGATTTGAGGTAGAGTTCACTCAGCCTGTTGATAAGTCGGAGGCAGAAAACCTTGATAATTATCAGCTTTCGGGGTTTATTTACAAGTATCATCCGGTATATGGAAGTCCTGCGGTAAATCAAATGAAGCACGCTATCAAAGGAGTGAAGATTTCGGAAGATGGAAAAAAAGTGAGGATTGTTGCAGAGGGTTTACGTGAACATTATGTGCATGAACTTGTATTGAATTTGAAGAATGAATCAGGGCAAAATTTATTGCACGAAACTGCGTTTTATACCTTGAATCAAATACCGGAGGGAGGCAAGCTTAGTGAAAGCGAGCTGGTAGGGAAAACTCATAAAATGAATCATGGAGGCACACAAAAAGTAGCTGAACCCGTTAAGAAAAAGGAAGTTGAAAAGCCAGGTTCTAAAAAGGCTGTTTTAGCAAAAAGAACCACTACCAAGCCTAAAGAATGGGCCAAAGTGGATAAAGTGGTCAGAATTTCCACAAAACCCGGTTTAAAATACGACATCGAGTTAATTACTGCAAAGGCGGGGGAGCGTATTCAGATTATTTTCAACAACCCCGATGATATGCCTCACAATATATTGTTTGTTAACCCCGGTAAGGGAAATGAAATTGGAGTAGCTGCTATTAAATTGGGAGTAAATGGATTGGGCATGGATTACGTTCCTGAATCTGACGACGTATTATTCCATACGAAGTTGCTACAACCCGGTTCTTCAGATACCATTTATATTCAGGCACCGGATACGCCGGGAGATTATGCCTATGTATGTACCTATCCGGGGCATTATATAAGCATGAAGGGAGTGCTCAGAGTTGTGAAGTGATGGGAGAGGGTAAATAGATGCTAATTGTTCATTCGCTGTTTTTGATTTCAGCCTGTTCAAGCAATATGCAAAAACCAATTATCATATTGATAATGTATGATGACCAAGGGCGGGGAGACATGGGTTATTATGGTCACCCTGTATTACAAACCCCTAATTTCGATAAAATGGCAGCAGAAGGCCTTTGTTTAGACAGGTTCTGTGCCGCAGCTTGTTTGTTCACCAGTAAGGGGAAGTTTGCTTACAGGTAGGCATCCTAACCGATATGGGTGTTTTACCTGGGGAAACTCTAATTAATTACACAATCCGGGTTTAAGGGCATCATTGCCTCATGCAATTTCTCATAATTTAGTTTTGTGATTTTAGTTTTTACAACTTCTAATAATTTCCTGATTTCACTATTTTTTTTGATCTGAATTTATATACATTTGCAACACGACTTTAGGGGTGCCTTTTGGCTGAGATTATACCCTTCATACCTGATGCAGTTAATGCTGCCGTAGGGAAAAGAATATTTACTTCCAGTTAAGTACATTCCTGAAGCTCTATAAAAAACAGGAATGGAAGTCACAATCAATAATCAGATTAAAGTTTTTCCGGATAATTGCAGCTTGCAACACGTGTTGGATCAGGTTATGCCCAATAAGCAATTGGGTATTGCCGTGGCCATTAACGATGAAGTTATCCCCAAATTTACCTGGCCTGATTATATCCTAAAGCAGCATGATAATGTCCTTATTATTGTAGCTACCCAAGGAGGGTAACATTTCCTGAAAAATAGTAATGTTTAAAAAAGGTATTATGAGTGATAACAAAGGCGTATTAGCTACTAATCAGGAAATGATGGACAAGCATTTTCAGGCATCAAAGAAAATCTATGTACCCGGTAAATTGCACAATATTGAGGTAGGAATGAGGGAGATACAATTAACCCCCTCCAAGCTTTCAAACGGTAAAACAGAAGAAAACTATCCAGTTACTGTTTATGATACAAGCGGTCCATATACAGATCCCAATGTGAAAATTGATCTAAAAAAGGGCTTGCCACGCCTTCGTGAAAAATGGATTCTCGACAGACAGGACGTTGAGGTGGTCTCGGATTTTGGTTCGGAATACAGCCGAAGTCGCCTGGCGGATAAAAGTCTTGATGAATTGCGGTTTGAACACTTGAAAAAGCCATTAAAAGCCAAAAAAGGAAAAAATGTTTCCCAGATGCATTATGCCAAACAAGGAATAATAACTCCGGAAATGGAATATATTGCCATCAGGGAAAACCAAAGAATAGATCAATTGAAAGAACAGTTGAAAGATCAACACAGTACTCTTACCCGTCAACACGAAGGATTTAGCTTTGGGGCCAATACTCCCAAGGGGATAATTACTCCTGAGTTTGTGCGTGATGAAGTAGCTGCAGGCCGTGCAATTATACCGGCAAATATCAATCATCCCGAAAGTGAACCCATGATCATCGGAAGGAATTTTTTAGTGAAAATCAATACCAATATTGGGAACTCAGCCGTAACGTCGGGCATTGAAGAGGAGGTTGATAAAGCTATTTGGAGCTGCACCTGGGGTGGCGATACACTGATGGATTTATCTACAGGGAAAAATATTCACGAAACGCGGGAGTGGATTATTCGCAATTGTCCGGTTCCCGTAGGTACGGTACCCATTTATCAGGCATTGGAAAAGGTTAATGGCAAGGCTGAAAACCTGACCTGGGAGATTTTTAGAGATACTCTTATCGAGCAAGCCGAGCAAGGTGTCGATTATTTTACCATCCATGCCGGCGTGTTGCTCCGTTATATTCCTTTAACCGCAAAACGTGTTACAGGGATTGTTTCAAGAGGAGGAAGTATTATGGCAAAATGGTGCCTTGCGCATCATAAAGAAAGTTTTCTGTACGAACATTTCGAAGAAATTTGTGAAATCATGAAAGCCTATGATGTAGCATTTTCACTTGGTGATGGTTTGAGGCCAGGATCTATTGCCGATGCCAACGACGACGCCCAATTTGCTGAATTGGAAACATTGGGTGAATTGACAAAAATAGCATGGAAACACGATGTGCAAACGATGATTGAGGGTCCCGGGCATGTGCCTATGCATATGATAAAAGAAAATATGGACAAGCAGTTGAAAGAGTGTAATGAAGCTCCTTTCTACACACTTGGGCCACTCACTACCGATATCGCACCAGGGTATGATCACATCACTTCAGCCATTGGAGCGGCCATGATTGGCTGGTTTGGCACCTCTATGCTCTGCTATGTAACTCCTAAGGAACACCTGGGTCTGCCCAATAAAAAAGATGTTAAAGATGGGGTGATTACCTATAAAATAGCCGCCCATGCTGCCGATTTGGCCAAAGGACATCCGGGAGCACAATACCGCGACAATGCGTTGAGTAAAGCACGTTTTGAATTCCGTTGGGAAGATCAGTTTAACTTGTCGCTTGATCCCGTAACTGCCCGTGAATTTCACGACGAAACTCTGCCTGCCGAAGGGGCTAAAATAGCTCATTTTTGCTCTATGTGTGGCCCCCACTTTTGTTCCATGAAAATCACTCAGGAGGTGCGTGATTTCGCCGAGAAAAATGGACTTGATGGAGAAGATGCCCTTCTAAAGGGTATGAACCAAAAATCAGAGGAGTTTAAGCAAAAAGGGAGCGAAGTTTATCTGTAAAATGGTTATTGTTATTTCAAATACACATAAGATAAATGCCGAACCTGCAATTGTAAATCACTTGTTTGAAGAGGGGTTGGAGGTGTTTCATCTGCGTAAATCTCATTTTTCATATAATGAAACCAAGAGTTATATTCAGAATATCCGTCAGGAACACCATTCCAAAATTGCCTTACACCATCATCACGGGTTGGTAGATGAGCTTTCGCTAAAGCGAATACACCATACTTCAAACAGTAGGAAAGAGTTATCTCAAGAGGATTTGAATACTCAATACAACTCAAAAAAAAGGATCTCCACTTCAGTGCACAGCCTTTCTGAGCTTGAAAGTATTTCTCCTTGTTTTGAGTATTGTTTTTTCGGACCCGTTTTTAACAGTATTTCCAAAAAGGGGTATTTGTCAATTATAGATTGGGAGAAATTTCATTTACCTGAAAAAGAAAGGAGTAGGGTAGTGGCACTTGGAGGTATCGACGAAACAAATATGGTTATGGTAAAGGAACTTGGTTTTGAAAGTATTGCACTTTTGGGAGCAATATGGCATAATAACGATCCCATAAAAACATTCATTAGGATCAGGAAAAAGTGGTAAAAGAACATAATTACGCATTGACAATTGCGGGATTTGATCCCAGTGGTGGGGCCGGTATTCTGGCCGATGTGAAAACTTTCGAGGCCCATAAAATTACAGGAATGGGGGCGGTAAGTGGCCTTACTTTTCAAAATGACAAGGAGTTTGATAGTGTGCACTGGGTAGAGGCCGTGGAGATTATCAAGCAGGTAGCAGTACTTACCCGACGATTTACTTTTCCTGTGATTAAGATTGGGATAATTGAAAGTCTGGATACATTGGAGGCGATCATTGCCAATATGAAAACATCGGCAGAAAACCCATTAATTATTTGGGATTCGGTGATTAAAGCAAGTGTGGGATTCGATTTTCATGAGAAATTTAATGAGAAACAGTTGTTTGGTTTACTTGATCAAATTTATCTGATTACACCCAATATTGATGAGGTGAAATTCCTTACGGGGATGAGTGATCCCATAGCAGCGGCACGGAAGCTTTCCAGGTATTGCAATGTGTTGCTAAAGGGAGGGCATAATCCGGAAAATCCGGGTGTAGACTACCTGTTTGTAAATGAAGAATGCGAAAAATTAATGCCAGAAAAACACTGTGGGTTCCAAAAACACGGATCGGGTTGTGTTTTATCCTCAGCAATTGCAGCCAACCTTATTCTGGGGTATGATCTGATCGCCTCTTGCAGAAACGCTAAGAACTATATAGAACAATTTTTATCCAGTAATCAATCACTTTTAGGAAGTCATCATGTACAGTAAATTACAATATATTTCCCAGGGAGAAACTTCTGAAATTCAGTTTCAAAATATCCAAAACGCACTCGAAAACGGTTGTAGCTGGATACAGTTGCGTTTTAAAAAGGCCGGTTATGAAGAATTGCTTGAACTCGCGGGGAAAGTTAAAGTTTTATGCTGCGAGTACAGTGCAACTTTTATCATAAACGATCATGTTCAGATTGCGAGGGAAATAGACGCCGATGGAGTTCATTTGGGATTGCAGGATATGCCTGTAGCAAAGGCGTGCTCAATATTGGGCCCTGACAAAATTATTGGAGGTACAGCCAACACCACCGAAGACGTTCGGTTGCGTATCAAGGAAAAATGCAATTATATAGGTCTGGGGCCTTTCCGTTTTACAGAAACCAAGGAAAACTTAAGCCCGGTACTAGGAGTTGAGGGCTATGAACAAGTTCTATCAGAGTTCACTTCCGCTGCAAGCGAAATACCCATTTATGCCATTGGTGGAATAACAGTTAATGACATCAATACATTAATGAAAGTGGGTGTTCATGGTGTTGCTATGTCCGGGGCGATTACAAATAAATTGGGAGAGACCTCCCTGATCAAACAAATTAATTCAATGCTTTATGGAAACAGTTAAAATTGCAGATAAAGAATTTAAATCGAGGTTATTTTTAGGCACAGGGAAGTTTGGTTCACCCAAATTGATGGAAGAGGCCGTTTTGGCCTCCGGTTCTGAACTTGTAACGGTAGCATTAAAGCGTGTGGATTATGATTCAGATTCCGATAATTTGTTGGTTCATTTGAAGCATCCTCATATTAATCTATTACCCAATACTTCAGGAGCAAGAAATGCAAAGGAGGCATTATTTGCAGCTCAACTCTCACGTGAAGCATTGGAAACGAATTGGTTGAAACTGGAAATACACCCCGATCCCAAGTATTTACTACCCGACCCAATTGAAACCCTAAAAGCCACGGAAGAACTCGCGAAATTAGGGTTTGTAGTATTGCCTTATATTCACGCCGATCCCGTATTATGTAAACGGCTTGAAGATGCCGGTACAGCAGCAGTTATGCCGTTGGGCTCGCCAATAGGAAGTAACAGGGGACTTAAAACCATAGACTTTTTAGAGATTATAATCAGTCAAAGTAATGTTCCGGTAATTGTGGATGCGGGAATAGGCGCACCGTCGGATGCTGCCTGGGCCATGGAGATTGGTGCCGATGCTGTATTGGTGAATACTGCCATTGCGGTGGCTGGCGATCCTGTTAAAATGGCTATGGCATTCAATCAGGCGGTGGAGGCCGGAAGAATGGCCTATGAGAGTAGACTTGCCAGTGAAACAGGTACTGCAATAGCAAGTAGTCCGTTGACGTCATTTTTAGATTGAAGTTATGAGCTTTAAAGAGATATTTATCCGTCATGATTGGGATGCCGTAGGTGCCTCAATTGAAGGGAAAAGGGCATTTGATGTAGAAAAAGCACTTGCTGCTGATTGTGTATCCCTGGAGGATTTCAAAGCCCTGATATCGCCTGCGGCTGCACCCTATCTGGAAGAAATGGCTCAACGAAGTCATAACCTTACCAAAAAACGTTTTGGGAAGACTATGCAGATGTATGCACCCATGTATTTAAGCAACGAGTGCCACAATATTTGTACCTATTGTGGTTATAGTTTTAACAATAAAATTAAACGTAAAACGCTTACCGATGCTGAAATTTTGGAAGAAGTAGCGGCAATAAAAAGGCAGGGGTTTGACCATATTTTATTGGTCTCGGGTGAGGCAAATCATACCGTTCATGTCGATTATTTTCTCAATTCCATCGATCTTATCAAAACACAATTTGCGAATATTTCCATTGAGGTACAACCTCTTGATCAGGAGGAATATGAGAAGTTAAAAAAGGCCGGTGTTTACGCTGTACTGGTGTACCAGGAAACATACAACCAGAGTACCTATAAAGAGAATCATCCTAAAGGAAAAAAATCCAATTTTTTTTATCGTTTGGAAACACCTGATCGGGTTGGAAAAGCGGCAATGAACAAAATTGGTTTGGGAACATTATTGGGGTTGGATGATTGGCGCACAGATTCTTTTTTTTGTGCACTTCATTTGAATTATCTGGAAAAAAAATATTGGCAAACCAAATATTCAATTTCTTTTCCCCGGATCAGGCCCGCAGAGGGTATAATTTTACCTGAAAATGCAATTTCGGATAAAGAACTTGTGCAATTGATTTGTGCATACCGCATTTTTAATGAAGATGTGGAGCTTTCTATTTCTACAAGGGAAACCCAAAATTTTCGGGATAATATCATAAAATTAGGAGCTACAAGTATGAGTGCGGGCTCAAAAACGAATCCCGGAGGATATTCTGTAGAGCCCGAATCTCTTGAACAATTCGAAATATCCGACAATAGAAGCGCAAAACAAGTAGAAGAAGTTATTTCAAAAACAGGTTACGATGTTCTTTGGAAAGACTGGGACAAAGCGTTTTCCTGACAAGGAATTTGTTTTCTGTAAAAAAAAATCGTACTTTTGCGCCCAAATTTAGCAAATGCAAGCATCAATTAGAAACATTGCGATCATCGCACACGTTGACCACGGTAAAACTACTTTGGTTGACAAAATCATCCACGCATGTAAAACCCTGGATGACAGGAGTGACGTGGGACATTTAATTCTTGACAATAACGATCTGGAAAGAGAGAGGGGTATTACTATCGTCTCTAAAAATGTGGCCGTAGTTTACAAAGGCGTGAAAATTAACATCATTGACACCCCTGGTCACGCCGATTTTGGAGGTGAAGTGGAAAGGGTATTGAAAATGTCGGATGCAGTATTGTTGCTTGTTGATGCTTTTGAGGGACCTATGCCTCAAACACGTTTTGTGTTGAGCAAAGCAGTTGAACTTGGACTTAAACCCATTGTAGTTATCAATAAGGTCGATAAAGAAAATTGTCGCCCGGATGAAGTACATGAAAAGGTTTTTGACCTTATGTTCAATTTGGATGCCACAGAAGACCAATTGGATTTTGAGACTGTGTACGGATCATCCAAAATGGGATGGATGGGTGCAGATTGGAAAGTGCCTACTACAGATATCACCTATTTGTTGGATACCATTTTAAGAATTATCCCGGAAGCACCTTACCATGAAGGAACGCCAAAAATGCAGATAGCTTCTTTGGACTTTTCAACGTTTAAAGGAAGAATTGCGATTGGCCGTGTTTTTAGAGGTGACTTGGTAGTGGGTAAAGATTACCTGCTTCATAAGAGAGATGGAAAGGCAATAAAAGTTAGAGTAAAAGAATTATACGTTTTTGAAGGTCTTGGAAGAGTAGCTGTAGAAAGTGTTCGAAGTGGTGATTTGTGTGCATTGGTAGGTGTTGATGATTTTGATATCGGAGATACTATCACGGCATTGGATGATATGGAACCACTAACTCGTATTGCCATTGATGAGCCTACTATGAGTATGTTATTTACCATTAACAATTCTCCATTTTTCGGAAAAGAAGGTAAATACGTTACTTCCAGACATTTACGTGACCGATTATATAAGGAAACTGAAAAGAACCTTGCACTTCGTATTGAAGATACAGATTCTGAAGATAAATTCAATGTATTTGGCAGGGGTATCCTCCACTTAAGTGTTTTGATAGAAACAATGAGAAGGGAAGGTTATGAATTGCAGGTAGGTAAGCCACAAGTACTTATAAAAGAGATTGATGGAGTAAAACACGAACCTATCGAGCACCTGATTATTGATGTGCCTGAAACGTCAAGTGGAAAGGCCATTGAATTGGTTACTCAGAAAAAAGGTGATTTAGTAGTAATGGAACCTAAAGGAGACCTTCAACATTTGGAATTCGATATTCCTTCAAGAGGTTTAATTGGGTTAAGAAACAACATTTTGACCGCTACTGCCGGTGAAGCTATAATGAGCCATAGGTTTAGTAGATATGAACCCTTGAAAGGCGAAATAAAAGATCGTTTTAACGGTTCTTTAATTTCTATGGAAACAGGGCAGGCACTGGCTTTCCCTATCGATAGATTACAAGATAGAGGTCGTTTTTTCGTTGATCCGGGAGAACAAATTTATAAAGGTATGGTTGTAGGAGAACATAGCCGGGGTAATGATCTTGATATAAATATTATCAAAGGAAAGAAACTTACCAACATGCGTGCATCAGGTACTGATGATAATGCTAAACTTGCACCTAAATTAAAATTCTCTTTGGAAGAAGCCATGGAGTATATCAAGGATGATGAGTACCTTGAGATTACACCGTTGAACATAAGAATGAGAAAAATAAAGTATATTTAATAACGATAGTTAAAAAGGCTTGTTGAAAAGCCATTGATTATTCCATTTAATTATTAATTATTTAAAGACCATTTCAATTTTATTGGAATGGTCTTTTTGCTTTTAGCCACAAATAGTTAAAATCTCCTATTTGTATAAAACAACTTATATATATAGATTTGGTTTTAACCTAAAACTATGACTAAAATGCATGAACAAATGTTGGTGGAATTAATTCATACCAGCCATTTGTACGAAAAAGTTCTTGCTTCTCTTTTTAAGGAGTACGACCTCACCAATCCTCAGTATAATATCCTGAGAATTTTAAAAGGTGTACATCCTGAATACCTTCATCCTGGCGAAATTAAAAATCGAATGATGTTTCAAAAATCAGACTTGACCCGTTTGATTGATAGGCTTGTAGGGAAAGGGCTGGTGAGCCGCAAAATTTGTGATTCCAACCGGAGGATGGTGGATATGAAAATAACAGAAAATGGAATAGAAACTCTGGAGGCTATCTACCCCAAACTTTCAAAAATCACCAACAATTTTTATTCAGACACATTTACCGAAATGGAAGTCACAGAAATCACCAATTATTTGAATAAAATAAAAACAGTTTTATCATAGAGACGCAAATCATTGTGTCTCTACGGTCATCATCATCATTTCTGCTGTGGTTTTCATTTCCTGAAATGTGGAAGCCGTAACATTGACCATATTATATGCATAGTCAGATTTTAGGGTATTCCACCTCCATTCCCATTGATTGTTGGTGATCTGATTTTGATGTTGAAACCACCAGCTTGTATATAACTTGTCGCCATCCTTTTCCAATTCAGCGAAATAAATCTCTATCCCCTTAATTACAATGGTATCTACTTTCCGAAATGAATAGCCGCTGCCTTCCCAACAAATCAGTGGGTTATGATCGGCCTTATAAAATGAAACGGGAGGTTTTATATAGATTAGTGTGTTCTCATTTGTGTATTTCAGAATATTACCGTCTAATGTGCTTTGTTTATACCCCAAAATGGAATTTTCATGGGGGGGGATTATATTTTCATTTATTTCTTTTTTATTCAACAGAAGAGTTAATGAAACCAGAAATAGAAAAACAACTAGTATTTTGACTGAATTAGAGCTATTGAGGTGTATTTCTTTCCCCGGAAGGGTAGTGCGTGTCTTTGAATAGCGGTTTACTATTAAATAAAATGGGGCTAAAATATACAGTGCAAAGATTATAAGGCCTAAAATATC
>JAOUKG010000486.1 GCA_029882725.1 Cyclobacteriaceae bacterium | reverse complement strand
GCCCCAGATGCCCCTGTGATTTTTTTGATAGCTTCTTTATTGATCTACCAAAAAATACAGCAACCAATATTACTGCCGGGAAGATTGCAATCATAAATAAGGCCAGCTTGGGAACCAATACAAAGATGACAGCCAGCCCAATAAAAAGCATCGTTACTTGTCGGAATAACTCTGCTGAAGTAATGGAAAATGTTTCCTGAACAATGGATATGTCAGAGGTAAGTCGGCTGATCATGTCGCCTACCCTTTGTCCGTCAAAAAATTTTAAAGGAAGATTCAACATTTTAGTGAAAACTGTTTTCCGCATGTCGGCAATCGAATTTTCAGTTACTATGGCAAATAAATAAACTCTGACAAATGAAAATATACTTTGAAGCAATAACATCCCCATAAGTAAATAGGCTACCTGAGTTACATTGTCAATGATTATTTGATCCCCATTCTGATCAATCTTTTCCATTAAATCCCCTCCGGTAATTACCCACTCTTCCCCAGAGGCTACATCCAACAACTTTCCGGAAAGTATAGGAAATGATAGCACGAGAAAACTGCTAATAAACAAACAGAGTATACCAATAAAAAACTTCCATTTATATGGAAGAATAAAACGGAATACACCCAATAATTTTTTAAAGTTCTCTTTGTTTAAGGGCACTTTCTCTTTTTTCTCTTCAACCATATTCTAATATTTTATAAAAGCAATGACTTCATATTTTACAGTATCCATACCTATTATTTTCTGGAAACCACTTATGGTGTATTGCTTGAGCAAAAATTCATTGTTTATCTCTTCAAATTGCAGTGTGAGATGCCTGTCTGCCACAAAACCAACATTCTGATCTTTATATTTCAGGGAAATCTTTACGGTATTATCAATGTCCTTTAGGTAATATACATCCATTTCAGGTATCATTGCTTTCTGATCAATATGGACATAACTTCGGATAGTAAGATTGCTGTTAGGATCAGGTTTTTCCTCAATTGTGTATAAATCCTTGTAATTGGGCTTATTAATGGTTGCCGATAAAAATAACTGCAATTCATTGTGCCAACGGGTACTATCAGGTGTTATTTCTACAGTTTGTTCTTTCCCATCTAAAATAGCCGTTTTAGTTAAGGATGCTTTTTCATCCAATAAAATAAGTATCTGCTCCTCAAGCTTTTCCTGCAAATCAAAATAGATTTTTGGACTTTCATCTGTTCTCAAACCCTTGCAGGCAGAGAACAAAATAACTGAAATTAAGAAAGCAGTATTTATCTTTATCAACTTATTTTACA
Organism: Cyclobacteriaceae bacterium; assembly: GCA_029882725.1. GTDB lineage: Bacteria > Bacteroidota > Bacteroidia > Cytophagales > Cyclobacteriaceae > JAHEMU01. The sequence continues at coordinate 2,090 of JAOUKG010000486.1, read as the reverse complement.
TTTAAGTTTTCCCTATTATAAATCAACAAGTATTTCCCCGTTCATTTCTGAAGGAGGGTTTATGCCTATTAATTTTAATATAGTGGGTGCAAGATCTCCTAGTTTGCCATCCTTAATTTCTCCATCATATTCATCATCAACAAATATACAGGGAACCATGTTGGTAGTATGTGCTGTATTTGGAGAGCCATCCGGATTGATCATCATATCCGAATTTCCATGGTCGGCAATAATAAAAGTGCTATAACCATTTCTTAGAGCTGCTTCTACAACCGATTTCGCACAACTGTCAACTGTTTCACAAGCTTTTACCGCAGCCTCGAAAACCCCGGTGTGGCCTACCATATCAGGATTGGCAAAATTAAGACAAACAAAGTCTACTTCCTGTTTGTCCAACTCGGGAATGATTCCATCACGGATATCTGAAGCACTCATTTCTGGCTGTAGGTCGTAAGTTGCTACTTTGGGTGAAGGACACAATATTCTCTGTTCCCCAATGAATGGTTCTTCTCTTCCTCCGGAGAAAAAGAAAGTTACGTGGGGATACTTTTCTGTTTCTGCAATTCTAATTTGCTTTTTGTTATTTGCCTGAAGTACTTCTCCCAAAGTATTCACTAAATTATCTTTACTAAATACTACATCCACTCCACTAAACGTATCATCGTAATTGGTCATGGTGATGTATTTCAGCGAAAGCTTTTTCATGTTTTGATCAGGAAAATCTTTTTGTGTTAATACTTGTGTGATTTCCCTTCCTCTATCGGTTCTGAAATTAAAACACATTACTACATCACCCTCCTGGATTGTAGCAACAGGATTGCTTTTTTCATCAACGGATACTATAGGTTGTAAAAATTCATCGGTTACACCTTTCGCATAACTATTTTTTACAGAATCCAACAGGTTTTTAGATTGCTCCCCTACACCATTCACCATGGCATCGTAGGCAAGTTTTACTCTTTCCCAACGGTTGTCCCTGTCCATTGCAAAATATCTTCCTGTAATACTGGCTATTTTTCCGTTTTTACCTGATAAATGCGACTCCAATTGATTTAAGAATCCTTCTCCTGATTGAGGATCGCAGTCCCTGCCATCAGTAAATGCATGAACATAATAATTTGGAACTTTCAACTCCTCGGCCATATCACACAAACCAATTAAATGGTTAATATGTGAATGAACTCCTCCGTCTGAAACTAATCCAATGAAATGGACCTTCTTGTTATTTGTTTTTGCGAAATTAAACGCATCTTTTAGGGTCTCATTATCGAAAATGCTTTTGTCCTCAACGGCCAAATTTATTTTTACAAGATCTTGATATACAACACGGCCTGCACCCAGATTCATGTGCCCTACCTCGGAATTTCCCATTTGCCCATCGGGTAAACCCACAAACAAACCGGAGGCATTAAGTTTGGAGTGTTTATATCTATTGTACAGGCTGTCAATAAAGGGTGTATTTGCCTTATCTACAGCTGAAACTTCTTTATTCTTTGCGATTCCCCATCCATCGAGAATCATTAATATGACTTTCTTATTCATAGCATTAAAATTCAGGGTGCAAATATAGTGATTGTATTTGAGAGAAACAGGTGATCGTTTTTATTTTCACTTGCATAAGTAGGGCTTGTTGAAAAACTCAGCAGGCCAAATGGATGTGTTCTGCAACAGAAGTGCCATGGCAGCACCCTCTTTTAATCAACTTTATTATTGAGTGTGGAATCAGGGTTAATTACTCCTCCACGGCTCCTTTATCGGCCAGGTATTTTTTAACTTTTTTCCCCTTTGCCCGCTTCAGAACAGTTTGACCTTTTTTATTTCTTGCATTGATATCGGCATCATTATCCAAAAGAAGTTTGACAATATCCAAATTATCTTTCCCCCCCCGAACCGATGCATGCATTGGAGTCTCTCCGTCATTATCTTGTGCGTTTACATCCAACCCTTTATTGATTAGTACCCGGGCCACATCCGTTTTTTCATTTTCACAGGCCAAATGTAAAAGAGTTTCGCCCTTTCTGGATATATAACTTAATGGGGCTCCTTTTTCGAGTAACAACATTGACATTCCATCCCTACCTCTCAAGATA
>JAOUKG010000484.1 GCA_029882725.1 Cyclobacteriaceae bacterium | reverse complement strand
ACTGATTCAGAAAAAATATTACTTGATGTGAAAGTTCAACGGCAGGAGTGCTGTCATTCTGCAGGTTCCATAGCTTTCGATTCCCACGGTTTTCTGTACCTTTCGGTAGGAGATAATACCAATCCACATAATCCTGGTTATTACAATTCCATTGACGAACGGCCGGGAAGGGAATACTGGGATTCACAGCGGACTTCAGGAAACACCAATGATTTACGGGGGAAAGTTTTAAGGATAAAACCTGAAGATGATGGCTCATACAGTATTCCGGAGGGTAATTTATTCCCAATAGGAACTGAAAATACGCGACCGGAAATTTATACCATGGGTTGTAGAAATCCCTATAGAATTTCGGTTGATGCCAGGCGTGGCTGGTTGTTTTGGGGAGATGTAGGTCAAAACACTATAGATGATCCTTCGCGGGGACCAATCAGTTATGATGAATTTAACCTGGCTACTCGTCCCGGATTTTTTGGCTGGCCCTATTTTGCAGGAGATAATCAGGCTTATACCGATTTTGATTTTGAAACCAATACAAATGGTCCCTTTTACATTCATGACAATGTTCTGAATACTTCAAAAAACAATACAGGTCTTGAAAAATTGCCAGCAGCTCAAAATGCTGTGATTTGGTATTCCTATGACGAATCAGACTCTTTCCCTTATCTGGGTACAGGAGGAAAATCGCCTGTTGCGGGGCCTTTTTATTATAGTGATTCTTATATTCAAAAACCGGATTGGGTGGATGAAAGTAGAAAGTTTCCTGATTATTATAACGGGAAGGTGTTTTTTGCGGAATGGATGAGAGATTGGATTAACGTAGCCACATTCACTCCGGAAGGTAAATTAGATAGTATTGAGCAATTTATGCCTTCTACTGAGTTTGTGCACCCTATAGATTTAGAATTTGGACCTGATGGGGCTTTATACGTTTTGGAATACGGTAATAATTGGTTTGCGGCAAGCAAAGATGCCGGACTCTATAGAATCGATTTCGTGGAGGGTAATAGAAAACCCACCGTCAGGATGGGAGCAGATAAAGTGGTGGGTGCATCTCCCTTAACCGTCAGTTTTTCTTCTGAAGGAACAATGGATCTTGATAGAAAAGATCAATTGACCTATTTCTGGTATTTCGATGATGCTGAAGTACAGTCTAAGGAGGCGAACCCAACTTATACTTTCACTAAAACAGGAACGTATCAGGTAAAACTGGTTGTTGAGGACAATGCAGGGGCCATCAATGAAGAGGTTCTTGTTGTTCAGGTAGGTAATGACCTGCCCTTGATATCTGTGAATGTAACGGAAAACAAGACCTTTTATTGGAATCAAAGCTCATTCCATTATGAAATAAATGTGGAGGATCAGGAGGATGGGAGTCTCAGTAGCGGATCTATCGATGTTGATAACGTTGTTGCTACCTTGAGTTATACCAGCATGTATCCAGATATAACTATGGTGGCCCAGGAACATGAAAATGTCTCAAATTACTCGCATCCGGGGTTGGAATTGATCAACAAGAGTGATTGTAAAGCCTGTCATTCACAGGAAAGCACCTCGGTGGGGCCGGCTTATTCTGCTATAGCTCAAAGATATAAAGCTGATAAAAATGCCATTGAAAAATTAACGCAAAAAGTTATTGAAGGGGGAAATGGAAATTGGGGTGAAACGGCCATGTCTGCTCATCCTCAACTTTCTGAAGAAGATGTCAGGGAAATGGTAGGTTATATTGTATCGCTTTCCGGTGTAGATAAGAAGGTAAACAGAATACCGTTATCAGGAAAAATAGATGTTGATTTGCCTGATGATGAAGCCGGAAATTATATTTTTTCCGTTACTTATAAGGATAAGGGTGGGCAGGATGTAGGTCCCTTGATATCAAAAAAATCCTTTATGTTACGCCCCTCCAGAATCAAAGCTGTTACCTGTGATGATTATGAAAAAGTCATTAAATTCAATAATCAGGTCATCCGGTTTTATGTTCCTGAAGGTTATATTGTATTTAAAGGTGTTGATCTCACATCTGTAGGAAAAATAGCTGTTAAATATTCCTCACAAAATCTGGCAACCAAAGTAAAAATCAGAACAGGCAGTCCCGATGGTGAAGTAATAGGTGAGATGAATCTTTTGCCTACCTTTAAAGAGGAAGGAGCCACCGGTGCAACCGAATTAAATGATGCATGGGCAAATGCAAAGACACAAATTGAAGGAGTTAGTAATGTGAAAGATGTATATATCACATTTGAGCCATTGGAAGAAACTTCAACGGAAGGAACAAAACAGTGTATCATAGATGAAATATCCTTTGAAAGGAATTAGCGGGGATTAATACCATTAAGTAGGGGTTTCATGTTTTTATATTACCATAATTTGATTTTTAAAAATTTTAGTACTTTAGAAAACATTAAGTTATTATTAACATTAAACCAAGCCAAATGGAAAACGAAACAATCAATGAAAGTGCAACAAAGTTCGAAGGTATAATAACTACTGTTGTGGAGTATATTACAACTTATGGAATTAAGTTTCTGGGAGCTGTTCTAGTTCTTATAATAGGTCTTTGGATAGTGAAAGTATTAAAAAGGTCATTTCGTAAAATGATGGTCAAGAGCAATATTGACGACTCACTTGTTCCCTTTTTAAGCAGTATAGTAGGGGTAATTTTAAAATTACTTGTGGTTATAAGTGTGCTTGGAATGGTAGGAATTGAAATGACATCCTTTATAGCTATTTTGGGTGCTGCTGGCCTTGCGGTGGGTATGGCTCTTTCGGGAACATTACAAAATTTTGCTGGTGGAGTGATGATATTGATTTTTAAACCCTTTAAAATGGGCGATTACATAGAAACTCAGGGTTATGCGGGCTCAGTGAAAGAAATTCGAATTTTCAATACTATATTGGAAACGGTAGATGGGCAAACCATTATACTTCCCAATGCACCAGTTTCTACAAGCCCTATAGTAAACAAATCGACTAAGCCCATACGTAGAGTTGATCTCACTATTGGTATTGGATACAATGATGATATTGATAAAACAAGGGAAGTTTTAAGGGAGTTGGCTGAAGCGGATTCACGAGTATTAAAGGATCCTGATTATGATATTTTAGTTTCTGCGTTGGCCGATAGTTCGGTGAACTTCTCATTTCGTCTGTGGGTAAACAGTCCGGACTATTGGGGAGTATATTTTGGGATGCACGAGGCCGTTAAAAAAGCATTGGATAAAAATGGAATTTCAATTCCTTACCCGCAAACTGATGTACATGTTTATAAGATGGATTAATCTTTTTAATGTTTAAATTATATGAGAATTGGTGAGGAAGTCATAAGAAGCAATAAGAAGCTTTACGACTATTGCTATTTGTAACCAATGAACCTTTTA
>JAOUKG010000485.1 GCA_029882725.1 Cyclobacteriaceae bacterium | reverse complement strand
CCCATCCTTTTCCCATTGATAAGCATCTATATCATTCACATTGTTGGCAAGTGTACCATCGCCTTTACGATATCTGGTATCGTGAGGCATTCCCAATTTAACTCCTTTATTATTGGTGGAACACAAAGTAGAATCCCCGTAATAAACGAATAAGTTATTACGCCTTTTTTCCAAAAACCAGGTAAAAAAATCAGGTTCGGCATAAGCTGTATTCCACGTTCCATGGCCAAGATTAGGATACAAAGTATATCGAACAGATCCTCCCAATTCTTCAAACCACCTTTTTAAATTCTGAGTTTTATTAGGACTGGGATTTGAATCACGTCCACCTTGAAAAACCCATAATGGCACATTACTTATGGTGGTATCATTCCTGACCTTGGTGTCACTGTTGGAAGGCGACATCAATGCCGCACAAGCAAATAAAGACGGGTCTCTTTTCAAAGCAGTGATAATATTTTCGGCACCAAGTGAAAGCCCGTGAACATAAATTCTATTAGGGTCAATATTAATAGCAGGGTCATTCATTAATAAATAAACCAGCCTTAACACATCTTCAATTTGCCCTCCGTTCCAATTATTTAAACACTGTGGGAAAAGCACAAAACCGGGGAAGGCCCTGGAATCTAAAGTAGGGTCGTTGGGTAGTTTACTGCCAGCAAGATTTACAGCATCCAAATGTGGTCTTCCACCGTGAATTAAATTATGGTCGTTATTTAAAAGCCTGGGGTTTGTAGTAGGCCCGGCCTGAGGGTCATTTGTAATTGGATTCCATTTATTTGTAGCAAACCAACAGCTGGTACTCCAACAATTCCCCCTTTCACCGGCTCCGTGAACCATAAGAATCAAAGGATAACCCGGAGCATAATTAACATTATACCCACCAGGATAAAGCAACCTGTAATTCATTCTAAAATTTTGGAAATAATTCATATGACCCTGAGTATAGGGACTTGATTCCCAGGAAGTCATATCATAGTAACCTGTAGACCCTCCACTGGTACTTAATCTAAAACTATATGTATCAGGGTGCAGACTATAATTTTGCAACTGCACATTGAATTGTGCTTGAGAGAATACCCACTGAGGAGTTACTACTAATAAAAGTAAAAAAATTCGTGCCAACCAGTACATCTTAAAGGCGCAATTTTAGATTAATTAATACAAAATTTAATCAATATTAAACCTTACATAAATATAATAAATACACAATAAAACAAAACTATGTTTTAGAGAATATTTTTCATGTTTAATCAGTATTTTTTAAATATTTAAATCCATCTTTTTTTTATATAAAATAATAAATTAAACAGTATTTATTGTTATATTTTCATACACACTAAAGATAAGTATTCAATATTCCAGCATCCATGCATTTGCAAACTGGAAATCCCTCTTTTGTCTTACTTGATCCCTCAGGTTCCTGATCTTTTCAGCATCCATACTAAACCCGAATATCACGTAATACTTCTGTAATTCTGAATGGTAAAGAATGTTGGCAGAATACCCCGCATCCATGAGTTTTTTTTCATAGATTTCTGCATATTTTTTTGTAATATATGATCCTACAATCAAATAAAAACCCTTTTCAAAGCTTTTTACATTATACACTATGGGATAATCTTCTTTTACAGGAACAATTTCCTCCACTTCAATTATTTCCTCAATCTTGGCAAGGTCTTCTGTTTTTTCGGGTACTATTTCCTCCCTTTCAACCACTTTGGATTCAACTGGAATACTTTCTGATTTCTCTCCGGATACAACTTTATCTTCCACCTGTTTATCATCATTTAAAAAATCCACTTTATTACCGAAAATCAGCTGTAAATCCAATTCACTAATTGCCTGATTTAATTCAGCAACATCCCTATTTGGTAAATTTGTAGCAAAAGATATTCTTGTATTATTTCCTATTTTTAAGGTAAATAAAAAATTTAATCCTGATTCAATTCCGTATCCACCCCCTATGCCTATAAATTCCCGAATAATTAACATACTATTTAATTGAATATCATTATCATATAAATTGGATTTAACATACATTAACTGAGGTTCCAATAATATATCAGGACTTAAATCCATACGGTAACGTAAGTAAGAAAGTAATTTGTCTGCTGGCTTAAAATCATAGTTGATATTGTTTTGAGCATCATATTCAGAACTCAAAAGACTTAACAAAGAAAGGCCAATTGTTAACCTGTTTGACTTATAAAATAACCCGAAATTACTTTGAGGACGATAGGGGTTACTTTGAATGTTTAAAATAGCCGGATCGGATGGGTCGTCTATCTGTTCTGTATCTATTGATGTTCTGAATGCCCCCCCGCTTAAACCAATACCTAATACCCGGTCAAAATCCGCTCTTCCAAGATAAATTCGGTATCCAAAAGTAACAACCGCAGATGTGGTGTTTAAAATTCCTGCCTTTTCATTTATCAACATAGTGGCCATACTAATATTCTTGTTAAAAGGATGCTGAAAATCAATTGATCCGTATTGTGGACTTCCTACAACACCTTCTAATTGTTTTTGGAAATTAACACCAAACTGTGAATACCCATGCATGGAAATGGCTGCAGGATTGATAGTGTATTGTGAAAAATAATTATTGTAGAAGTCCCGGTTAATCTGAGCGTAAGTAAAATTGCCTGATAATATCAACAACCAAAAAATGGGTATTTGCAATTGAGAATATTTCCAATATTCCTTATTTAACCAGTGTAATCGTACCACTTTTTATTAATTCAGTTCCTTTTAACCTTATAAAATAATAATAAACCCCACTTTTAACAGCGGCTCCATTATTTGATCCATCCCATGACTGCTGATATCCTATTTCAGAAAAAATAAGCTTCCCTTTCAGGTTATAAATTTCAATTAAACAGTCAGTAAGTCTTTCATAATTTTCAATTTCCCAAGTATCATTTATACCATCTCCATTCGGGCTAAAAAAATTACGAGGTACAACGGCGGCAAACTCACTTTCAACAGTAACATTAACATTATCAAGGGCATTGGCCCCGTCCAAATCGAAGACCTTTACTTCAAAAGTGTATGTACCTTCAATTAAATTTGACACAAGTAATACCCCCTCCGGCAAAAACTGCATCTCAGCAGACAAAGGCCCTGAAACCTGCCTCCATAAAAACTCTGTGATCATTCCATCTGCATCAGATCCAAAAGGACTTATCAAAACAGAATTTTCTGGTAAAGTAATTACAATATCTTCTCCTGCGTCAACTGTTGGAGGCACATTGGGTACTATTACCTCAGCTGCAAGAACTACCAGTTTCATTTCATCAGAAGAAGACACCCCCAGATTATCAGTAGCCTCAAATTTAAATAGATAGATACCCTCCAGTAAACCGGAAACTTCA
>JAOUKG010000483.1 GCA_029882725.1 Cyclobacteriaceae bacterium | reverse complement strand
ATCCGCCCGTGCTGAATCCAATCCTGTTTCCGCCTGGGACATCAATATGAAAAGTTTGTTGAATATTTTGTCATTGGCTGTAGAATTAAATATTGGCAAAGTGTTCTGGCCGAGTTCTATTGCTGCCTTTGGCCCCGGTTCTCCAAAACAAAACACACCCCAAAACACAGTAATGGATCCTTCCACTGTTTACGGTATCAGTAAACTTGCCGGTGAAAGGTGGCTGGACTATTTCAATAAAAAGTACGGTTTAGATGCACGAAGCCTTCGATATCCGGGCATCATTAGTTATAAAACACGTCCTGGTGGTGGCACTACCGATTACGCTGTGGATATATTTCACAAAGTAGTTAATGGGGAGGATTTTGAGTGTTTTCTTGAAGATGATACTGCCTTACCCATGATGTTTATTGATGATGCAGTGCGAGCCACCCTCGAACTTATGGATGCGCCATCGGAAAATATATCAATTCGTTCAAGTTATAACGTTGCTGCAATTTCCTTTACCCCTGAGGAACTCTTCTGGGAAATAGAAAAGCATATAAATTCGTTCAAAATAAGTTATAAACCCGACTTCCGTCAAAAAATTGCTGACTCCTGGCCAGATTCTATTGACGATACTATCGCGAGAAAAGATTGGGACTGGAAACCTGAATACAATTTAGAAAGGATGGTAAAGGTTATGCTGGAGAACATAAAACAGCTGCAACAGTAAACAAGGAAAGCCCTTAAGAAGATTCTTTGTTTGTTAACCAGCCTTTCGCTTGGATGAACGAGATGTTTATAAATGAATGAGGGGTCTTTGATTTTGTGGCTATATGGGTGATTTACCCCTGTTTCAATGCCCCTAAGTTAAGAGGAAAGCAGTATAAAATTGTAGTAATTACCAATTCTCAACTGTACCAATGACCCTGTAAGGGTAATATCGTTAAGTTAAGCTTTTTATGTTAAAATTAAAGTGTATAGCCTGTAAACTTTTTTCAGGACGAGACAATTCCTGAATCAGGTTTCATGCATCAAGAATCCTGAATCATGCCGTTTTAAGGAAGTGTTTTGATTTAACGGTGGCTTAAGTAAACGGCATTGCCCTCCCATAATACTTAGGACCGGATGGACAAATTATATACCGTAGGGATTATATGTTTGTAGAAACATTGCATGATCGTCATCCCGTCCCGTTAGGTACGGAATGTTAATTCCCATAATGATTTAGTTTTTCAACAGACCCCCTACTTAATCATCAGTTTTTGATTAAGCATCAATCCAGACTCGGATTTAAGCTGCACATGATAAATCCCGGATCGTAACAATCCCGGCTCAGAGATTGTGACCATATAATCACTGATCGTATTTCTGTAAACAGCACTTCCTTGAAGATTAAAAATCGTTAACTCAATATCTTCTGTAGGTTTGAAGTTTAACTGAATGTCGATTTTTGATCCGTTGGAAGGATTAGGGTAAATATCGAAAGCCATGGCATTTCCTCTGAAGTTGGCTGAGATAGCAGGATGGTATTCGCAAGTACCATCAAGGTCTATGGCTTTCAGTCTGTAGTAATTCACCCCATTAATGGGATTGGTATCTGTATAATCGTAATTATTAATATCATAGCTCCAGCCCATACCCTTGATTTCACCAATACTGTTCCATCTGATGCCATCAACAGATTTTTCCAGAGAGAAATAATCAAAATTTTCTTCTTCGTAAGTAGCCCAGGATAAATAAATTGATGCTGTTTCTATTTTTGCTTTGAAATAGAGTAACTTTACAGGTAAAACTGCTGAAGAACATACGGTTCCTCCTCCATCAGCACATGTACCAGTGACAGAGATAGATCCAGTACCCGTTGCTGTTGACCCATTTCCAACAGTAAAATCTCCTCCTACAGAAACAGCTCCATCCACTGCAATGTCTGTATTATTACCCCCGGTAAATGCTCCTCCAATTGAAACTGCGCCAGTACTTGTAACTGTCAAACCGGCACCATTAAGAACTGAAACACTTCCAATAATTGTTAATGTTCCTGTAACATTTAATACTAGATTATTATTAATGGTTACATTTCCATTAATTGTAAGGTCTCCATCTACGTTTATAACTGTATTGTTATTTGTCGTTAAATTTCCGTTTATAGTTAGGCTTCCTCCTGCGTCAATTGTTAAAACTGCAGAATTACCTGCCGTAAGATTATTTACCGTAAAAGATTCTCCATTTAGAATAGTTGCTGATGTTGAGTTGTTCATAGAAACATCATCGGTAGATATAGGAAGAGTTCCCCCCTGCCAAATTCCTGTGTTTGACCAGTTACCTGACCCCGTTACCGTTCTTGTAGCCGCATAAATAACCAACGGTACCAACAAAAGTGCAACTATATAAATCGTTTTTTTCATTCTTGTAAATTTCAAAAGCTCTATAAAGACAAATTAACCCCAAATATCACATAATTCATACAAAAATCCGACTTTAAAGTAACCTTATTTAATCATACGTAATATTATTTCATTTTTTATAACTTTGCCAAATGTTCGAACATTTGAATAAAAGCGTATCCGACACAGGAATTTGCACGCTCACCCTAAATAGGCCCGATGCCCTGAATGCCTTAAACAGAAAACTTCTCGAAGAACTAAAACAGGCATTTCTCACTATTTACGAAGATTCATCCATAAAAGCCGTATTAATTACCGGCTCTGGTGAAAAGGCTTTTGCGGCCGGAGCTGATATCACTGAACTGCAATCACTTGATCAAACTACCGCTCAAAGTTTTTCAGAAAGTGGTCAACAAATATTTCAATTAATTGAAAACTGTCCCAAACCAGTACTCGCAGCAGTCAATGGTTTCGCTCTGGGTGGCGGATGCGAACTTGCCATGGCTTGCCATCTGAGAAGTGCCACTCAATATGCAAAATTCGGACAACCGGAAATCAATCTTGGTATCATTCCCGGATACGGAGGCACCCAACGTCTAACCAGATACCTGGGTAAAGCAAAAAGCCTCGAACTTCACCTTACCGGTGATATGATCTCTGCTGAGGAAGCATTGCATTGGGGTTTAGTGAATTTTATTGCCCCCGATAAAGATTCCCTGATGGAAAAATCCTACCAATTACTTGATAAAGTGGCAAAAAAAGCCCCATTTGCTACCGAAATGATTATCAATAGCATCAATTCCTATTATGATAAATCATCTGATGGTTTTTTGAAGGAAGCTGAAAATTTCGGAAAATGCACCACAAAAGAAGATTATAAAGAAGGCGTTTCCGCCTTTTTGGAAAAAAGGAAACCTACTTTTAAGGGCAACTAAAATGAACCCTCTTAAAAAACTCGCAAGCGATACCGCCGTATATGGGCTAAGTAGCATTCTGGGCAGGCTTTTAAAT
>JAOUKG010000482.1 GCA_029882725.1 Cyclobacteriaceae bacterium | reverse complement strand
TTTTAGAATGGAGAATAGAAAAACCATTTTCAACGAAAAAAATTTAACCAAAAGTGGGGAAAGTTAATTGCGAAAATTTGGTGAAATTTAATTTGCTATTTACACCCCCGAATCGCATTCGGCCCCCGAATTGCATTCGCCCCCGAATCGCATTCGCCCCCCGAATCGCATTCGCCCCCCGAATTGCATTCGCCCCCCGAACCACATTCGCCCCCGAATTGCATTTGTGCAGGATGAGTTTCACAACTTGGCGTACAACAACACAGGCTGTTAGTTTTCCACCTGTATTTTTTGGTACTTCGTAGAATCATTCTGCATGGTTGGTCCGGATGTTTGATTGGTCCGGATGTCCATCCGGTCCAAAGTTGTATGGGAGGATGAATACATAACATCCCATCCGGTCCCAATTAGTATAGGAGGATGAATTTGTAGTTTCACTTCGTAGAAAACAAAACAGGAAGCTAAAACCCTCCAGGAAGTCTATCCTCTTTTTTTAAATCCTACGCACAGCCACAAAACCATCACACCCCCACAACCATCCTGTCCATCCCAAAATCCTGAAAATACCGGTTCAGACTTAGGAGGGGATTAGAAAACAAAAAGCCATGAACAGAACGGGGTGGATACTTGTGCCTCTTTTTGCAATATTCACCTAAAATAGTGCAAGCTCATCTCCTAAAAACAAATTACCCATTTATTAATAATTTCCCACGCCATTTATTTTACTTTCATTTATTACATAAACCGTTTATCTTTATTAATTATATATTATAGTGTCTGTAATTATATTTCTATAAAACATTAAATACTATGCTAAAAAGAATATTTATTTTACTTATTGCCATTCCATTATTAACTGATGTTGGTATAGCATTGGCACAAAAGAAAAAGAAGGATAAAGCTGTAGAAACTCCCAAAAAAGAGGAAAAGAAGAAAGAGACTGTTGAGGACAAAGTGAAAACTTCCAAAAAGACTGAAGGTTTATTTACAGTTTATCAAGATACGGTAAACGGAAGTGTAATGCTATACATTAAAAAGGAGCAACTTAAAAAAGAGTTTATTTATCAAAGTTTTTCCATGGGAGGGCCACCCCAACTTTTCTTAAACCAAAATATGTTGAGGGATACGTGGGTGTTTTCTATAAAAAACACATTCGATAAGTTGGAATTTGTAAAGCAAAACACAAGTTATTATTACGATTCTGCAAATGCTTTAAGTAAGGCTGCAAATGCTGATGTGTCTGAGGCTATTTTTTATTCAGTAAAAATTGAAGCTAAAAATGATCAAGGTTATCTTATAAAGGTTGATGATCTACTTTTAAGCCAGAAGTTGGATCAAATTATGCCTGTGCTTCCTCCAGGATTTCCGAGTCATTTAATGGTTAATTTAGGCACTCTAAAAAAAGATAATTCTAAGTATATGAATATAAGGTCTTATCCAAACAATACTGATTTTTTAGTAAATCTGGCATTCGAAAATCCTAAACCTCAAAATGGTGGCGGTGATATTGTAACTGATGCCAGATATATTTCTGTGAAATTTCAACATACTTTTTTGGAAATTCCTGAAAGTAATTATAAACCAAGGTTTGATGATCCTCGAGTAGGTTATTTTACTGAAGAGGTGGACGATATGACCACCTATAGTTCCACTCCCTTTAAAGATGTGATTAGTAGGTGGCATCTTGTAAAAAAGGAACCAACAGAAGAGCTTAGTGAGCCTGTAGAGCCAATTATATGGTGGGTGGAAAATACAACACCTATAGAATGGAGGGAAACTATACTTACTGCCGGAAGAAAATGGAATGAAGCTTTTGAGGCAGCAGGGTTTAAAAATGCTGTGATAATGAAAATGATGCCCGATGATGCCGATTGGGATCCTGCGGATATTCGTTATAATGTAATCCGGTGGGTATCGTCTGATTTAGGATATGCTATTGGCCCAAGCTTTGTAAACCCTCGTACAGGACAAATTCTAGGATCTGATATTACCATTGATTTTGGAATAATGAGAGGTGCAACAAGTGAATCTGAAGTATATGAAGCTTTTAATAAAGAATTTTCCGTAAATGGAAAATTTTCATCTTGCTCTATTGGTACGGGGCTGCAAATTCAACAGGGTATTGCATCTACTGTTGTTGAATCTCTTTCAGACGATATAGCTGATATAGACAAGCTAAAACATCAATTCTTGACATTTCTAGTGTTACATGAAATGGGCCATACCATGGGGCTAAACCACAATATGAAGGCAAGCCAAATGCTGACTCCGGAAGAATTGGCAAATCAGGAGATTACAAGAAAAAAAGGAGTTACTGGATCAGTAATGGATTATCCTTTTCCTAATCTTATTATTCAGGATAAGCCAGTCGATTTTTACACCACTAAGGTTGGACCCTATGATAAATGGGCGATTGAGTTTGGATATCGTGTGTTTCCTGAAAAAGAGGCTGAGGGGCTAGATAAAATATTAAGAAGAAGTAATGAACCTGATCTTATTTTTGGTAACGATGCAGATGTATTATGGCCAGGAAATGGAGTTGATCCACGTGTAAGAACCTGGGATATGAGCAATGATATGGTTACTTATGCCGAATATCAGTTCAAATTAGCCAATGAAACACTAGATAAATTATATGATAAATTTGTAAAAGAAGGTGAATCTTATCAAACATTACGTCAAAAATACGCGAGTATTAGGAATCATCGATATTCGATGACCATGAGTATTGCAGGATACATTGGAGGTGTTTATGTTGATCGTAGTTTTCCTGAACAAAAATCTGTTGGTAAACCTCTGACTCCGGTTCCTGAAGCCAAGCAAAAACAGGCGATGAATTTACTGAAAAATTATGTTTTTTCACCCGATGCATACGAAAAGGATGCCCAGTTATTTCCCTACCTTCAACTACAGAGACGTGGGTTCAATTTCTTCGGATCCCCCGAAGATCCAAATGTTCAGGCTTACGCTGTTATTTCACCGAGTATAATATACCAGTTTATTTTGAACGGAACTACATTACAAAGAATAAACAACACTGGATTATATGGAAATACCTATTCTGTTTCGGAAGTTCTAAATGATCTTGTAGGAGCGGTGTTTGATGCTGATATAAGGGGAAGTGTTAATTTGTACAGACAAAACGCACAAACAGAATTGGTTGTAAGCTTATCTAAAATTTTAACCGCAAAATCAGGTTATGATAATGCTTCTCGTGCTGCATCTTATGCCGCATTGATCAGTCTTCAAAAACGTTTAAAATCTGCTTCTGTTGTAGGCGATACACAAACCAAGGCACATAGATCTTATTTGGTATATAAAATAGCTGAGTCACTAGAGGTTAAATAATGATAAAGGAGGCAAGGAGTACGTATAACTCTT
>JAOUKG010000479.1 GCA_029882725.1 Cyclobacteriaceae bacterium | reverse complement strand
TTATGTGACTGTAGAGGATTTAAACCTTATTAAATGCCCTGCATTGGATTCTGTTTATGTATATGTGAACAGTTTTAATCCTGTGATTAATGTGTTGGGGGATGTGTGTTCAGGACAAGTAACGCTTTCAGTAGAGCCCGCAGGAGCATTTTACAGCTATTTATGGACAGGTCCTTCAAGTGGGGGACAACAATTGGTAATAGGTTCCGCTCAATCGGGTACTTATTCAGTGCAGGTAAGGGATCAAAATTCAGGTTGTTTAAAAACGTCAGCACCTATTGATGTAACGGTGGTTGACCCATTTACTGTTTCCCTGAGTTCAACATTGGCATGCGATAATGGTGATCCTTTCACCATTACAGCTGCAGCAACAGCCGATGTGAGTTATTCCTGGTTTCTGGAGGATGCGTTAATTGATGGAGAAAAAAGCAGTACGCTTTCCACAGATAAAGGAGGTAATTACTCTACTGCGGTTGAAAAGCAAGGTTGTGTAAGTGAAGCTGAATTAACAGTAACCCTTTTGCCTTTCACACCACCAGACCTTCCCAATCGAATTGCAATTTGTGACGACCCTGAGAATCCGGACCCGTCAAAAGCAGAATATGAATTGAAAATAGGTTCTCCTTATATTGATTTCCAGTGGAGAAAAGACGGTACGCTGGTAAGTACTGATCCCACCTATTTAGTTGTTGAAAATGGTGTATATACGGTTGATCTTATCAACGAATTTGGTTGCACTGCTACAGATAAAACAGACGTAATTACACAATGTGACCCTATATTAAATGCACCCAATGCGTTTAGTCCAAATGGAAATGCCCAGAATGAAGAATTTTTTATCTACACTACTTTTATCACTGATGAATTTGATATAAAATTGTACAACAGATGGGGGGAATTGGTGTATCAGTCTAGTGATAAAAACTTCAGGTGGAATGGTAGATACAATAATGTGGGAGACTTATTACCTGGAGGAACTTATGCTTATATTATAAAATTTGTAAGTAAATACGAAGTGGAGAAGGGAACTCAGGAGACTCGTGGAGGTGTTTTGTTACTTCGATAATCTGGTATTAAAATTGATAAATAAATTGATAAATAAATTGATATGAAAAATACACTTAAGACAACATTTTTGACTTTAATGATTGTAACACTATTTGTGTCATTGAATTTTAAGGAACAAATTGTAAAAACCCAATTAAGGGTGGTAGTTATCGACGATGTGGGGAATTTAGTGGAAGGAGCTTCTGTCCAATTATATACCTCTCAGGAAAATTTTGATAAAGAAACAAACCCTGTTACTGAAAAACTTACTACCGACGCAAAAGGAATTGTTAAATTTGATGAACTTGAATCAAGGGTATATTATATACTGGTTCAAAAGGGAGATATGAACAATTGGAATGGAGGAATTATGACAGACAAACTCCAGCCAAAAAGGGTAAATAAAATCAATGTTGTTATTGAATAAATGAATTAGTGGCGGAGGTAGGAAGGGATATAAAGAAAGCTGAGGAAATTTTAAGAAGGGGTGGTTTAGTTGCCATCCCTACTGAAACTGTTTACGGCCTTGCTGCAAATGCTTTGAACCCTGAAGCTGTAGCATCTATTTTTGAAGCAAAAAAAAGACCCTTTTTCGACCCCCTTATTATTCATTTTCCAGACAGGTTATCTGTTGGTAATCATGTATTGGGTTTTCCAGAAAAGGCTGAGATTCTGGCAGAAGCCTTCTGGCCAGGCCCTCTTACCTTGGTTCTTCCCAGAAATAGCAGTATCCCGGAAATAGTTACTTCAGGTCTTGATACTGTAGGTGTCAGGGTGCCTAATCACGACCTTACAAGGGAACTTTTAAAAGCAATCGACTTTCCTGTTGCGGCACCCAGTGCAAATCCTTTTGGTGCGGTTAGCCCAACTTGTGCTGAACATGTTCAACAACAACTTGGCGATAGAATCGATTACATACTTGATGGTGGAAGGTGTGTAGTCGGTCTTGAATCTACAATTGTGGGTTTTGAAAATCATAATCCTGTAATTTATAGAAAAGGAGGGATTCCCCTGGAAGATATTGAATCAAAAATAGGAAAAGTGATTGTTAAGGATTTTTCTTCCTCAAACCCCACGGCTCCGGGCATGTTAAAGAGCCATTATTCTCCTTCAAAAAGGTTGGTGATAGGTTCATACGAGCAAGGGTTAAAGTTATTTCCTAATCAAAAATTGGGATGTCTGCGTTTTTCGCAATTTGATAATGTTTGCCCAAGAAAATGGCAGATAATACTGTCTGAAAAGGGCAGTCTCACTGAGGCTGCATGGCATCTTTTTGAAGCTTTCAGATCTTTGGAATCTCTGGAGCCTGAAATTATTATGGTAGAAAAAGTGCCCGATACCGGTTTGGGATTTGCTATCAATGACAGGATTACAAGAGCTTCAGCCGAAAAATAATTCTAATTTATCCTTATTTTCTACAACACTTTTTATTTGTGTACCCTCTTTCATTTACGTACATTTGACCGTTTATTAACAACTATCAGATGAAAACAATTGACGATATTTCTTTTAAGAATAAAAGAGCTTTGATAAGGGTGGATTTTAATGTTCCACTAAATGAAAAATTTGAAATCACAGATAAGACCAGGATTATTGCAGCCGAATCTACAATAAAAAAAATATTGGCTGATGGTGGTTCTGTAGTGTTGATGTCTCACCTGGGGCGACCAAAAGGTGGTCCTGAACATAAATTTTCACTTAAACATTTAGTTGCAGATCTTTCTGAAAGGTTTTCAACGAAAGTGATTTTCGCTGATGACTGCATCGGTGAAGCAGCAGAAAAATTATCATCTGAACTAAAGCCAGGTGAAATTTTACTTTTGGAAAACTTAAGATTTTACAAGGAAGAGACTGCCGGAGATGTTGATTTCGCAGAAAAGTTAGCCAAACACGGCGATATTTATGTGAATGATGCCTTCGGAACAGCTCATAGGGCACATGCATCTACTTCTATAATTGCACGTTTTTTCAAAGATAAAGTATGTGGTTACGTAATGGCTGCCGAATTGGCAAATGCAGATAAAGTTCTTAAAAAAGCAGATAAACCGTTTACAGCCATAATGGGTGGGGCTAAAATTTCTGATAAAATTCAAGTAGTTGAAAGATTATTGGATGTTGTGGATAACCTGATAATTGGTGGTGGTATGTCTTATACCTTCAGCAAAGCAATGGGAGGAAATATTGGAAAATCTCTTTGTGAAAACGATAAACTTGATCTTGCTCTTTCCATTATGGAAAAGGCAAAACAAAAAGGTGTTAATTTAATGCTCCCGTTGGATACAGTTCAGGCGTCTGATTTTAGTAATGATGCGGAAAAGAACACTGTAAAAGCTGG
>JAOUKG010000480.1 GCA_029882725.1 Cyclobacteriaceae bacterium | reverse complement strand
TACAGGGGCCGCCACTATAGGTAATGCTACTGTAGTTACAGGTAATTTTATCTTTGATTTCAACAAAGATGCCATGGCCAAAGCACTGAATGTCCCTGATCAACACTTTAGAGATCAAATGTTGGAAGGTTTAACGGATTATATGACCAATTTTAAAAAAGAATTGGGGTCCCCACCATCCATGCAGGAGGTTGTTGATAAATACCTGGAATCATGTGAAACACTATTTGAAGCCCCCATTGAACGTGGGGAGTTTTCTCAGGTTGAATATGAAGAGATGGATAGGGTGGATCAAAAATTCAACTCTGAAAAATGGCTTTACCAGTTTTCATCTACTCCGGAAAAAATCAAACTCGTTAAAGTACATTCCGCAGTTTGGATTGCACAATGTGAATGCGACACACCTTTTGACGGGTATTCATTGTTTATACGTATAAATGAGCGAAAACTGGAAAATGTAAAATTTCTTAATAAGAAAATTAAGAATTGTAATGAGAATTTTAGTAAATTAGAGAGTGAGCTTGCTGGAGAGGATATAGAAAATAAGAACCTTTTCAAGGTTATAAACACCTTTTTTGCACAGAACATGCCAAAATTTGATGATAATGATTCAAAAATTTTGGTTGGTCATATTATAGACATGTGGACAGAACGTGTAAAAAAAGGGGGCTATGCCGGATGATTTAATAAATGACGATTTAATAAATAAAGAGTTGTCGGCTGAAGAGGCAGCAAATTTATATAAAGAGTACCCTGGTCAATGGTTTCTGTTTCGGGTTTTGGAAACAGATCAAAGCGGAAAAGCCAGGTTAATTGGAGTGGTGGGGCATAATAAAGAAAAGAATATTTTGAGAGATATTTTGCTCGATATGGATGATTGGGAGCACAGATACATATTTATGTGGGCCGATCCCGGGGGAAAATGCGATCTGATATATTAATATATTTAAATATTTTGTTATATGTTATATTAAAAATTAAAAAGAAAAAATGGCAGACGATCACGAAGGAAAAAGAATACTTGTAATTCAAACTCATGGTATTGAAACACCAACCCGCACGTACTCACCCGTATTTTACGCGATGGCAGCAGCGGCAATGGAAATTGAAGTAATGCTTTGGTTCACCATGAATGGAACGAATCAATTAAGAAAAGGGGAAGCTGAAAAAATTCAGTTGGATCCAACCAGTAATGTAAACCTTAAAACAATGCTCAATATGGCAATGGATTCTGATGTTCAATTGCGTGTATGCCAGCAGAGTCTTGAATTATGGGACATGAAACCAGAAGACCTTATTGACGGAGTTGAAATACTTGGAGCTACAAGTATTATCGATCTGGCATTAAATTATGATCATGTAATGTATTTCTAAAACAACCTAAAGTAAGAACCTATGTCTCACGAAAATCTAAATGGCTGTATTATTTTAAAAGACCTGCACTATTCTGTTGCAGATAATACTTGGGTAAAGGTAAATGATGATGGTACCGTTACCGTAGGAATGACCGATGTTGCTCAAAACCTTGCAGGCCCTATTTTGCATGCACGTACTAAGGGGGTTGGCACTGGAAGAAGAAAAGGGAAACCGATTGCCACTGTTGAAAGTGGAAAATGGGTGGGGCCTGTAAAATCTCCTATTAGTGGCGAAATAGTTGGGGTTAATGAAGGCCTGGAGGCTGATGCCCAATTAATTAATCGTAGTCCTTACCGCAATGGTTGGGTGGTAAAAATGAAGCCTGAAAACCTGGATGCTGAATTGGCAGACCTGGAAACAGGCGATGCAGCTGTAGCCTCCTATAAGGCTAAAATGGAAAATGATAATATGGCGGGTTGTACCCACATAGAGGGATCAGATACGTACGAGTAGTTGGATTTTTTACCTGTAAACTAATTGATTATGATGGCACTAGACCTTAGCATGAATAAATATTCCGACGTTTCCATGGCCGAAAAGGAAAGGTTGTTTGATGAAGTAAAAGCAGATGAAAGATGGCACCACGTATTGTACGGATGTTACGAGTGTGGAATTTGCGTGGCCGCTTGCCCATCGGCAAGATTTTATGATTTTAGTCCGCGTGTAATTGCACAGTCGGTTGCCCGTGAGGACGTGGATCTGGTCTATACTTTAATGAATGACAGCATTTGGGATTGTTCTCAATGTTTTTCATGCGACCGTTGTCCAAGACAAAACAGTCCCGGGCAAATAATTACTATTATGCGTGAAGTCGCTGTGAAAAATGGACTTAAAAGTGCCAAAACGGCATTGGAAGGTTATGGCAGGATCATTTATAAAATCATGTCAACTGGTTCGCAGGTTTCACCCGATATGCTTCAACCCAACGCTTTCCCTGATTGGGGTGGACATGTCAAGGAAATTTCTGATAACCTCGATGTTTGGAGAAGAGCTTTGCCTCCCGAAACTCTCCATACAACGGAAACAGGTTGGAAAATTACTGATAAAACAATAATTGAACTATATCTTATCTGGCACATGACTGGCGTTATGGATCTTATTCAAGGTGTTGATGAAGGATTATATATGATTCTGGTAGATGTAATGGAAGAAAGGCTTGAAGAAGCAGGATATGATGACGTAACTTTTGATTGATCCACAAAAACCATAAAAATTATGATTGAATTACCCGTAGTAAAAGTGGTCGACAGGAAATTTACCGCCGACCCCAACAATGCTCCAACGGAAGATATCCGGGATGCAATTTTTCAACTGGAAAAAGAAGGTGAGTGGGAAGTTATTCGCGTTCCTGAAAACCATATGGAGTTAAAAACCAAATTTGGCCGAACCAAAAAAATACCTGTTGAAAAGACCTGGCACCATAAAAGTTGTGGACAATGTGGGCACATTCCAGGTTATTCCACTTCTATCTTTTGGTTAAACAGGGCATTTGGACTTGATTATTATGATCCAATGGATCAAACTTCATGTACTGCATGGAATTACTATGCTTCTGCAACTTCCAATCCTGAAGCTCAGGCTGCGGTAGCTATCAGAAACTTTGCCTCGGCCCATGAAGTAGGATATTTCCCAATTATTCATTGTGGTACAAGTTTTGGCCATTATAAAGAGGTAAGACATGCTCTTGTTCATCAGCCGGAATTAAGAAGAAAGGTGAAAAAAATCATGGAGCGCCTTGGTAAAAAAATGGTGATGCCAGAAGAAATTGTACACTATAGTGAGTGGGTTATGGCAATGAAAGACCGTATTGCTGAAAGACAAGTTATAGACATGAGTAATATTACTGCTACGGTGCATCCTGCTTGTCATTATCACAAACTTATTGAAGAAGATGCTATTTATGATAGCGAAATATATGGAGCACAACGTACTGCTATTATCACAGGTACTTTGGAAGCTTTGGGCG
>JAOUKG010000481.1 GCA_029882725.1 Cyclobacteriaceae bacterium | reverse complement strand
TGAGCGGTACTAATATTGTGAAGGGTTGCGTGATTACCGGCTAATGCATTTACTATAATTGCCCTGTTTGCAATACTCTTTGAAGCGGGAAGGTTTATGCTTAAGTCTTTGTTTAAAGTCGATTTCTTTAAATTATATGTATGTTTTTCTGTCATTTTTTAATAAATAAAAATACCAATCTTCTTAATTTTTTCATAAATTTGGTATAATAGTTGTAGCTAAGTATCTATAAGTTTTAGTCAAATGAAAAATGGAACAAGAAATCTTTTTATCGGTTTAGGAATTGCTGCCGGTGCTTTATTAACCATCAAAGCAATAACAGGCAAAACAGGTCATAGACTCAAAAATATTTTGTCAGAAAAATTGAATCACGCACAGAAAAAAAATGTAGATAAAAATAAGGATATCTACATTTAATTATTTAGATAATTGTGCATTGAATCCAGTATTATTTTATCATCAATGGCAAAGTCCCATTTTGAAATTCCTATGTCTTCTAACAAAGTCATAAGAATTTCATTTCCTTTATTTTTTTTATCTTGCTTTATCAGTTTCAGTATTTCTTCTTCATTTTCTTCCAACCAGAAAAGTCTTTCATAATAACTATCTATAAAAGAAACTATTTCATTATAGACACCACTACTTAGCTTTCCAGCTTTAAGAGCTATAAAACTTTCCATAATCATACCTGCTGCCACCGCCTCACCATGAAAAATATCCTTTCCTTGAGAAATAAGTAAAGTTTCAATGGCGTGTCCGATTGTATGTCCAAAATTGAGTAGTTTTCGTTCTCCTGTTTCTTTGAAATCTCTACTTACAATATCTTTTTTAATTTCGATACTTTTTGGAATTATCTCACTCCAATCATACTCATTATATTTTTTTGAAAGCAGATCATCCCATTGAGTCTTACTTTTTATCAAACTGTGTTTAATGATTTCAGCGAACCCACTTTTAATTTGTCTTTCAGGCAAAGTATTTAGAAAAAGAGGATCGGTTAAAATGGCCACAGGTTCCTTAAATAACCCTATATGATTTTTAAGTAATTTAAAATCAATACCCAGTTTACCACCCAAACCTGCATCTACTTGTGCCAGTAAAGTGGTTGGGATATTTATGAAATCAATACCCCTTTTGTATGTTGAGGCACAAAAACCTCCCATATCACCAATTACACCACCACCTAAATTAATAAGCAAAGCATTTCTATCAGTTTGATATTGAGTCAACTTTTCCCAAATAAACACACAAGTTTCAATGTTTTTATATTCTTCTCCTGATTTGATTTGGATCAACTCAGGTTTAGTAGAAAAAATATTTTCTATTATTGGATAACAATACTCTAGCGTATTTTCATCGCATAACACAATGATTTTACTGTATGAATTATTCTGAAAAAAGTCGACTAATAGTTTTTCAATATTTCCTATAGTAGGGGAAACTATCATTTTTCAAGCATTAATTCTTGTTTTTTGATAGATTCTTCATGAATAGCCATCATCATTTCTTTCATAAACTCTTCACTTAGACCTTTTTCCACTCCCATGTTGATACGAGATTGTGTAACTTCTTTCCAACGATCGGATTGAAAAACGGATAAGTTATTTTTCCTTTTATACTCTCCAATAGAAAGGATGTAAGAAAATCTTTCAGCCAGAATATCCACAAGAGTTCTATCCATTTGATCTACTTTTTCACGTAGTTTTGCTAAGTCCTCTTTTAGTTCAGGAGTTGCATCGATACTTTTTCTGATAACCAGGTTGTTGATCATTTCTTTATAGTTTTCGGGTGTAAGTTGTTGTTTTGCATCACTCCACGCTTCATCAGGGTTATGATGTGTTTCAATCATGAGTCCATCCAGACCGAAGTTAAGAGCTTTTTGAGAGATATCCGGAATGGATTTCCTTACTCCACAAATATGACTTGGATCACAAATAATAGATATTTCCGGAATCATTTCCTTAAGACGAAGGGGTAAACTCCATTCCGGCGCATTTCTATAATCTGTTATATACCTGTTTGAAAAGCCTCTATGGATAGCTGCAATTCTATTAATACCTACTTGATTTAAACGTTCAATAGCTCCTAGCCAAAGTTGCAAGTCAGGGTTGATAGGATTTTTAACCATTACAGGAATATCGGTTCCTTTTAAAGCGTCGCAAATTTCCTGAACAGAAAAGGGGTTTACGGTAGTTCTGGCTCCGATCCATAAAATATCGATACCAGTTTCCAGTGCCTCTTCAACGTGTTTAGCATTGGCTACTTCTACAGTAGTTGGAACATTAAGGATCTCTTTAGCATTCTTCAGCCATAGCAATCCTTTTTTTCCAATACCTTCAAAAGACCCTGGCCTTGTGCGGGGCTTCCAAATACCAGCTCTGAATAGTTGGACATTGGAACCTTTTAACCCTGTGGCTACTTCAATAATTTGCTCCTCACTTTCAGCACTACAAGGGCCAGCAATGTGTAAAGGTCTTGTAAATCCAAAACCCCAATTTTCAATCTTCTCAATCTGTAATTCTTCCATTTTGTTTTAAATAAAAAAAGCCTGACTCCGTGTTCGGAATCAGGCTCTATGTTAAGATTTGTTTTTCTACATAGGATGCACCAGTCCGAACCGGTTTAGTCGGCTAAAAAAGTAATAAAAGTAAAAATATATGTGTACTACTTTGTGCATATGAATCGCAAATATATAATCCATTTTTAATTTTCAAAACAATTTTTAAAAATAAATTATGAATGGTTGATTTTTGCAAATATAAAATCGAAATAATTTTATATTTGCAAAGGAATTTTTAGCCATGTATGAGAAATAAGAACAAGATGGATTTTACGGATCTAGCAACTGCATTCCAATATAAATCCACGTCTGAATTAAAGAAGGCAAGTTTTTTGTTTTCTGTTATCAATAATCCCTTTCTTTCGTGGGTATTAACACAAATTACACGGTTTGGGCTTTATTTTCATTTACCTATAAAAGGAGCAATTCGGAAAACTGTTTTTTCACATTTTTGTGGAGGTGAATCAATTCAGGATTGTCGTACAACCATTGATAAATTAGGTAATTATCAGGTACGTACAATTTTAGACTTTTCGGTGGAAGGTGAAAGTACAGAAGCAGGATTTGAATCTACTAAGTCGGAGATACTTAAGATAATAAGGGAGTCAGCTGGGGCTGAACATATCCCATTTACAGTATTTAAAATGACTGGAGTGGCCTCTATTGAATTGTTGAAAAAAGTACAATCAGGGCGTACTCTATTACCTCTTGAGCAGGAAGCTTTTGAAAGGATAAGATCCAGGGTTGATATAATTTGTGGTGAGGCTGTTGCTCATAATATACCTATTATGATTGATGCAGAGGAAACATGGATACAAAATA
>JAOUKG010000013.1 GCA_029882725.1 Cyclobacteriaceae bacterium | reverse complement strand
CGGTAGGGATATGAGGGGAACTGGCTGTTCCTAATGCAGAAATAAATAAGTCCCCACTTGGAATTCCTGTGCCTGAAAAATAAAATGATTCTCCCCCTGACTTGGTTTGTCCTGAAAAGGTTACCGTAGAAGAGTTAAGAGTGGTATACCTATAACCTGATTTAGTAATCTTGAAATCAATCTTAGCAACCCAGGCAGTTTGGGATAAGGAATCAAAAGGAGTTACAAAAAGGACTGCCAAAAATAACAGTAATAAAGTCTGTTTTGATAGATCAAAAGAAATAAGACGTCTTAAAAAATATATTTTTATGAACTTATGCATATTTTTCAAAATTTAACCAATAACCCCTCACTTATCCTGGATTTGCCTCCATCTTCAAAAACCACCAGTATCCTGTATGTAACCTGTCCTCCAATAATTATAGAGTCGGTAAAGTTTCGAAGGTTTCCCTGGAGGGTCTTGTACAACACAGGTGGGTTTTCCCCCGTGGACTTGTACAACAGGAACCTGCTCACATCTGCCCTCTCATATTTCCACGATAGGTTCACCTCCTTCTTTTCTGCTTCAATTTCAGGTGACCGCCATTTTACCGGTGCCTGTAAACGGTTGTTCACCCATGCCCCCTGCACAAATTGGGCAGAATCCGATTTTAACCCGGCTTCATCAATTGCCAGAAGGGTATACACATAAGTCCTTCCGCTTCCTGCTTTTTCATCTATGTATTCAAAAGGATTTACAGCTTCCGATGCATCGATTACATCTACCTGTTCCCATTCATTGCCCCCACGGTCTTTCCTTAAAACCTCATAACTTACCACATCACGGCTTGCACTGGCCTGCCAGCTCAGTTTCAATCCTTCTTCATCGGACTGTACCGGCATAAACACGGGAGGTTCCGGTTTTACCTTGTCTGGAAGAGCCACCATCAACACTTCAGACAATGAAGAATGGTTCTGGCTGTTGTCTATTGCCATTACCTTATAATATAGGTTCTCACTCAGTGTGTTCAGGTTCACCTTTTCATGGAATGCAATTTGCAAAACAGGTTCATTGGTGGACTCTGAAAACTCTTCTGTCTCATAATTGGCTTTGTACACCCGGTAGCCATAAATATCACTTTCCTGATTGGGATCCCAGGAAAGGGTCACCACACCCGAATCGCTTACCACTGCCTTTAACCCCCTGGGGGCAACGGGAGGCACACTGTCCACCAGTTGAACATAATATAGTGGTGACCTGTATTCCTTTCCTCCTTTTGACACTGCCAAAACCCGGTAATAATTGGTGATTTCCGGCTGGTTGTCCACAAATTCCCTAACCTCCACCGGAAGTGGCCTGCTTCCTGTCAACACCTTATATTGTCCTTTCGGAAACGTGGCCCTTTCAACGGTAAACCCAGCCAGTTCCTTGTTGTTTTTTTCTTCAAACTCCCATTTGATACTTACAGAACGGTTATCCAGGTTTACCCCTTCAAATATGTTGGGTCCAACAGATAACTCAACCGCCCCGGAGCCACTGACTGTTTCAGAGGCTGGACCCGTTTCCCCGAAAGGGGTAATACCCTTCACCCGGTAATGGTATGTTTGCCCAATAACAGGAAGGGAGTCTGATGCATATTCATAACGGTTTTCCTTTCCTCCCAACGGGGCCACTGAAACCACGGGGATATCTGATATCCTTTCAAATTTTTTCCCGTCTGCAGACCGTTCAATTACATAGGCCGTATACTTTCCCATTATGGCTTTGTCCCATTTCAGCATCACGGTACTTTCGTTAAAATCACCGGTTATGCCGGAAGGGACCGGAAGTTCATACTCATCGTCGGTATTGAGGAAAACACTGCCCATGGGGCGTTGCTGGCTCTCCGGTTTATTTACCATGACCCTGTACAAATATCTTTGGCCCTTCACTACCTGGTGGTCGGTAAACCACAGGCCCGATGCAATGGCCACGGCGGGCGACATGTCTGCACAAAACAGGGCAAATGTAAAGCGCTGTTCCTCCTCCCTGGCCTGGTTCACAATGGAAAACACGTCCTGTTGACCCATATCCACGGTAAACCTTTCACCAAAAATGGCCTGTGCAGCAATGGCTGCATAATTATTTACCTTTACAAGAGGTTCCCATGAGGGATCTTCAAGGCGTTTTACGGGAGTTGGTGTCAAAATGGTTTTCTCAGGGGGTGAAACCATGGTGTTGTTGCGAGCCAGTAAATACCTTTCGATCACGTAGCCATACCGGTTTCCTTCTTCCCAGGTTTGTATGTCTTTGGGCGCCCAGCGAAGTGTGACCGAATCAGCGGAAGGACGGGCAATTACCGACAGGGATTCCCCTTTGTCCACATTGTCGTCAGATTGGGCAAAAGCAATGACCTGGAAGAAAACCATGGCTACAAAAACCATGAGGCGGGCGCTATGTTTACAGATCGTTTTCATTTCAGTCATTATCGGTTATGGGGTTAAACAACCGGAGTTCATATTCTGAAGTCTTCTGCTCTATACCGGGAATGATGTAATTCAACCTTAAACGGTATTCACCATAACGGATGCGTGGTAATGGCTCAAGGATCAGTTTTTCAATTCTGGGATCTGTTACGGTAGGATTATCTACCAGGTAATTGGCCGCCAGGTTTCTTAAATGGAAATAGTCATAAGCCACAGGAACACCGAAATTATAGGTTATTTTTTCAAAATCATATCCAGGTTGGGAGCTTTCATACATGGGATTGCCCAAGGTAACGCCCGTTTCAAATCCGTCGAAATACACATCCCTTACAGGAGGTACTCCCAGTTCCTCAGGATTTGACCTGTTTACCTTCATCCAACCCAATAGTGGGTAACCCTCATACACCAAGGGGAAAGCATAATTGCCATACCAGGCATTCCCCTCCGTAATGGCCTCCATTTGAATTAACTTTTCACTATGCGAGCCACCATATATTTCAGGTTCATCAAAATACTCATCGCCCTTAACATAGGCCATCAGGTAAATTACGTTCACGGCCCGGTTCAGCCTGAAGGTCTGTCCCAGGCTTACCGACTTCATCTTATCGGTAAAGGTATTGTACTTGCTGGTTCGGAAACGGCTGCTGTAAATGGACTTAAGCTCGAGGTTGGTCACTTCACCTTCCAGGTTTTTGGTGGTCAGGGTAGCCATTTCAGGATCTGTGGACGAAAGCTCGGTTTCAACCCGGGTCACATTGGCATCTATTACCGTTCCGGTGGTTCTTGGAATGTTCACAATTTCAAAGCGGTACACCTGAGCGTTTGAAAAGCCATCGGGCAAATTGAAGTTTACTGTTTTTTCGTCTGCATTATAGGTAAAACCGGTGTCCACAAAGCCATCGCCCCCCGTCGCTGAAAACCTCACTTTTTGCTCCCACTCCTCACCTGGTTCAAACAGGTAGGGCTGTCCGTCCTTTAATTCTATAAAGCCTTTGTTATATTCCTTCGGGTAGAAGTTCAACTGTTCGTTTATCGGGTAAGAAACCAGTACATTGTTTTCCGGGATGTAATCAGGGGCCGCTCCTGTGGTGAAGGAGGTTTCCACGGTTTCCTCCACAATTTTCCCGTCAAACTTCACTTTTGTCCAGTTCCCACCTTTGTTTTCTTCAAAAACCAGCTTTGCCCTTGCCATAAGTTCCTTGTTTCCAGGAAGGATGTCCCAGCCATCAAAAATGACCACATCATTGGTTTGGTTCCACTCAAGGCTTCCTTTAACAGGAACACCACCATCAGTTACTGAGAACTCTTCAAGAACGGCCCTGAAAGACCTTTTCACCCCCTGTTCGTCGGTGATTTCAAAAATTTCTCCCACAGGAATGTTAAAGGCCACCTGAGGAGCCACAAAAACATCTACTTCTTTGGCATTGTTCAAGGGGGTGATGCCGGCAATCATGTCCACACCGGCCAATACCTGTTCTTCACCTACCGGCTTGCAGTCCTCACCTACCACCACATCAAATTTACACTGGCCTTTCACCAATCCTCCCAGGATTTCGTAGTAACCTCCCACACTGCCCATCATCCAAAAGGGGTTCGGCCCTTTGGCTTGTAGCAATGCTGCGGTTTTAATGTCAAGAATATTGTACTTTCCCTTGTGGAATTTCAGGTTCACATTGACCCCTATTTTTCCAGATAAATAAGCATAGGCCTGTCCATTGGCATACCATCCGTTTATGCCCATGGGGCCTGAAGATCCCTGGCAATGGTACTGACTCCCGTAATTTTTCAGCATCATGTCAATGCCTGTACCTGCATTAAAATTGCCATAGAACATGGCCAGGTTTTTTTCACCGGTATTGGCATTGAAACCCAGGCCGAAGGCAAATCCATTGCCCGATTGGAGCGCATTGAAGTCCCGCATATAATCCAGGTCCACAGCCCCGAGCAGATCGGTAACCTGTGATGGTGGTGGAGGGCTTCCTGGCAAGTCCCTGCCCATCATAAAATAGCTTGTCGCCTTGAAGACACCCACAAGCTCCAGACCCAGGGGTTGTGAAGGCGTGCCCACATGTACATACCAGTCATTTTCTTCAAAGTGTATAACTGCCCAACCGGCTTTGTTTCCTGGGTTTATTCCCCGTAACAATCCTCCTGCAACATTTACATAAATTTCCAGGTTCCCATGAAACACCTTGTTCAGGTTGTCATAATGGAGCATCACATCACCAGTGATGCTTCCTTCCCCAGAATCGGAATTTTGGGAAATCTGCCCTTCAATAGCAGCGGGCACCATAGACCTTACTTTCTCTTCCAGGTTCCCCAGCCCTTCATTCATAAACTCGGCACTTCCGTTGAAGGTAACGGAGTTGATACCACCATGCCGGTTAATATCCAATGTAAACGCTACCTTCCCTTCAAAGGCTCCCTCAGTGGCAGAGCTCAGGCTCACTGCAGCTTTCAGGCCCAGGGCATCAGGATCAGGTACATAATAAATACCTGACTCGGTTTTTCCATACTGACTGGCCATTTGCGCCGTACTTTGTGTCATATTGGAAAAATAACCTCCGCCAAAACCGTTCATGTTAAGACCTGGGCCAAGGGGTATGCCTTTTGGCATAGTGACCATAGCATCGGCAAACCAATAGCGGTAGTCTGGTTTTTTTCCAAACAATACCTTTGCGTATGCTTCAATGCCTTTGGGACCAAATTTCGCATTTACTTCCCCCATAAACCCATCACCATACACCTGATCTTCATCAAAAAAGGCGATATCACCGATCAATTCAATCTTATTGGGTTTCCTTACTTCCACATGGACACGGCTCATTTCGACCTTTTCAAAAACCCAGTCGGTGTCGTTTCCTGTTACCTGCCCGTTGCTGGAATATACCGGGGTTATTTCTTCCTTCCCCCATACTGTCAGGGATGAAGATCCCTTAAAGCCTTCTTCTTCAGGTTTGCCCCCTATGTTCACGGCCAGGTCGAAGCTTAGCCCCATCCTGTCGGCACCTTCGTTTTTCACAGAAATGTTATTGATGACCACTGGGAATTTCGATACATTGTTTTGCTCTCCAGAGCCCAGCCCAATGGCTTTAATTTGAAATTTCGGTGCTTCTGAACTGATCACCATTCCCTCAAAAGCAATACTGGCAAAACTGGCCTTGGGGCCTTTTTCCTCAATGCCAATGCTCAGGTCACCGTTTAGTATGGCACTGGGGTAAAATTTACCGTCCCTTTCTTTTACTACGATTGAAGAGCCTGGATGCAGGGTGAGGTCGGCGGCAAAGGCCGGTAGTTTTAAATTGTCGTTTATGCCCACGTTGAAAAGATAATCCCCGCCTTCCCCTCTCAATGCCTTATAGGCAAACTCTGTTGGCTTTCCTTCCGAAGATTTAATAACGGGAACTGTCAGTTTACCTCCCATTTCAAACCGGGTCACCTGATTGGTCATTATTCCCAATTCCAGCCTGTCCAGGGAATAGGCCCAACCATTCATGCTTCCCTTCTCCACTACATTTTCAGCAAATACCTCTCCGGTGAACCCCTGTTCGTCCAGCAACATGTTTTCCGCTCCCAGTGTCACCCTGTTGTTTGCTTCCCTATCCTGAAAACCTTCAGGAAGTCGGATCTCGAGTTTTTTGAGATAAAAACCCCGCCACAATTGTCCCATACCGGCATCCGTAAAGGGATTGCTGTAGTTCGGTGGAAACACCATCCCTTCCGGATTGGCCAGATCGGACCAGTCAAGAAAAGCCTGCTCAACAGTAAAGCCGAAATCTTTCAGGCCGGTAACCTGAAAAGGCGGAAGTGAAACGCCCACCATCAGATTGTTAAAGTCATTCAAATACGTGGAAAAGGCGGTTTTTATCCTGGCATCACCTTCTAGTACCTTTCCATTAGGATCTTCAGGAACAATGAAATCACGGGAGAATTCCACTTCTACTTCCAGGCCCAAACCCACAAAACCATTGCAGTCAAACTCAACAAAGGACCCGTCTGTGGCATTTCCTGTATTTCCTTTAAAATTGACCAGTGTGGAATTGTTGATTTTAACATAGTGATTGCCCAACAAATATATTTTAGCATTTCCGGCAATGCCACCAGATGCTGAAAGCGGCACTTTTCCATTAAAAGCCAGTCTGTCGCCCGTTTGTGGCAGCTCCAGCGACATGTATACCTCCATCATGGCCCCTTCCCGGGTAAAGGTAATTCGGTCAATCAATATGCTGTAATCTATGGCTCCTCCACTTTTGGCAACTCCAACCGGAAGTTCTATTTCCTGTATGGAACTTAGCATTTCCACAAAACGCTGTGAGCTGACCACATCTTCAAGGAGTTGGTGCGCGCGGTTCCTTTTGGCTTCCGTGCTGTCGTCAAGAACGGGTGTAGGGGCTGTCAGAGGGTCATTGAAGGAATATGCATTCAGGCAGAAGCTGAATTGGATAACAAAAAAAAACAGGAAAAACCAAAAATGTCTAACCCTTGGATTATTGTTTGTTGTTTTAAAGAAATTTCCCTTTTTGCAATGCTCCATTATTCATCAATTCATTTATATGCAATCAGTCAACTTAGAAATTCAACAAGGTTTTAGTTTAATGATAAACAACGGTAAAAAGCCATTTTAAAGGGTTTTTATTGGTTTCTTCAAAAATAGTTCAATTTTTGTTATAAAAAATAGCAGCCGAGTAAAATTTTGAATTTTATTGCATTGAATGGGCTGATTCGTGAATTCGCCTATTCGCGAAAGGAGCTCTAACCATCACAGCCAACAGCGAAAGGCCAATTGTTTAAGTTGCTAAGAATGTTAAAGTTGTTAAGCTAACAGCTAAGCCAACTGCTAAAGGCCAACAGAAAGTTATAAAGGGCAAATCCACAAGCGGCCAGTCTCCTTCGAGGCACTGAGAACCAGAATCAGGGATAACAGAGGGAATAGTGGGTGCGCCGAATGTGAAATCGAGTAAAAGCCCGGAGCTATTTTCTGAGAAATTGAGATGATAAAAGTTGAGTGAAAATGACACAAGAAACAAAAAATGACCTATACTGACTGTACAGGCTGTTTGTCCCTATGAAGAGACAGGTTTTTATGGGATTGTTGTAGGATTGGCAACGTGAAATTAGTGCGGCGTGGGATTAGCGCAGTTATAACAACTAATACATTCCCATAATCTCCATTCGCATAAAAGTAAGTATTTCTCCTAAAAGGTTTTTTCCTTCCCACTAAAGGCCTCATATCCCAATCAGTATTGGCACGCCGACATTACGATATTCAAAACCCTGGACAATGTGAAACATTACATTTATCTGGTGGTGGACAATTACTCCAGAAAAATATTGAGTTGGGCGATTAAAAGCGGAGTATGTGGTGAAGGGCGCTAATCAGCATGTTGCGTGTAGCAATAGTAACTTTGGAAAAGTCGAAAACTTTATCTCCGATCTTAATTACAAATGCTGTAATTCCTGCTTTTGCCAATGCCTCGGCAGGGATTACGTCAAACACGCCTAATGCTTGTTCCCTCCATTCCAATTCTGTACCGGTACGCCAGTGCTCACCGGTAATCCATCCATGAACCGTAGGATAACCGGTAGGCGCTGTTACCACATCTGCAACAAACTCAGCATAAGCTACTACCCAGCCTTCCTGACGGGCTATCTTATCGTCTCGTATGCGTAACCAATTGACTGCCGCTTCCCAAAAATCTTCTGTAAAGGCGGCGTTAGCTTCCCAATAGGGAACTTTGTACGTATCTACCAGTAATTCAAATATTTGATACTGATCTAAATTCCCGTCAAAGGTGAATTCCTGTTCAAGGACGGCATTATCGGCAAGGGCTACACTGGCCTTTATTACACATTTATCAGTATAGCATATCAGGCTCACATCGTCATAAAAGCCTTTATCATCCAAAAACTCTTCCAATACAATTGCTGCACGTTCCCAATATGGTTTGGCGAGAAATGCTACCATATAATTTTCGTACTCAGCCGCCGCCTCTTCACTCATAAACCAAGTCAGCATAAATCTCACATCATCCACCATATCCCACTGGTAGCTAAAGAGTTCGGTACCGTTGTTCACACCATAATCCATCAGGTTGCCGGTGATGCCTTCGGTGAGAGGGTAACGGGCCCGGTCGCTGAAGGGGTGGCGCAGGTTAAAGGCCCCGTGGCCCAGTTCGTGGCCGGTGGTGATATACGTGGAAAACAATCGGCTGCATTGATTGTCGTTTCAGCCGAAAAAGATGTGCCCGAATGGAGCGATAAATTAATCAACCTCAGAGTAGACGACAACCCCTCGCCCATTGACGAGCTTGATCGTTTGTTGAAAGTACACCGTGCCTATGAACACATGAACAACGGCGACCTGGCCATTGAACACAACGATATGCCGAAAGCCCTGAAGGAATACAATGCTGCTCAACAGATGTTTCCAAACAATCAGGAAATGAAATTCTGGACCGCAGTAACCCTGGCAAATAACGGCGATGTGAAAGAAGCTTCAAAAATTCTAAAATCAGTATATAAAAGTGAGAATGGAGAAAACTGGAAAGAGTTACTAAAAAGACTTACCAAACCCGGATTCCTAACCGTATCTGAAGAAGATCTGCAAATACTCCTAAAAGGGAAATAGTATTTGTAATCATAGATTCATTACTTTTTAGTCATTGGTGTACGGAAACACTTTATTTCTTTTATTTATTTACTTTTTTTGGTTGGTCAAAAAAAGTAACAAAAAAAACCACAACGGCCTAAGAATTGAACAAGAATACCCACAGGCCTACGCGCCGGTAAAATTGCCGATTTTGACCAAAAAAAATCAATTTAAGTTACTAAAAGGCAATTTTAAAGGCTATTCTCATTCAATTCCGCACAGGCCGTTGACAGCAGCCCCAAACGCCGTAACTTCAAAACGTATTATCCCTACAGTATTGTTCGAGATATTCCCCCAAAAGTGCCTTTAAAGACTATTTACAGCTTTTACTCACATCCCGTAGGGATGAAATATTTGTAATAAACCATCGTAATAATCACCCGTACCGTAGGACCGGAACATCCCTTTTCTAAAATAATCAGAATATTCTTCTCTCTGATTCCCCCTAATAGTCCCGAAACATAGCTTTACCCTTACACACAATAGTATTTTATTTATTGTATTAACTGTTTATATTGTTTTTTAACAAAATAAACATGAAACTATCTTTAACTATTTCTCTGTCCATTTGTCTTGTTTTGGTACAGGTCATTGCTTTTGCTCAAAACAAAATCACGGCAGTACAAAATAAATCATCTATCGACATTAGTATAAATGGAAGGTTCTTTACCTCTTATATATTTTCTGATGAAGCAAAATACCCGTATTTTTTTCCGGTAAACGGACCATCGGGTTCCAGTGTTACTTCATTAAAAAACAGTGATTATCCGCACCATAGCTCCCTATTTTTTGGCTGTGATCGTGTAAATGGAGGTAATTTCTGGCAAGAAGGCCTTGAAAGAGGACAAATTGTATCAACTGACATAAAAATTATTGAATCTGGAAACGATAAAGTGCTGATATCCAATGAATGTATCTGGAAAAGACCGGATGCTCCCTCTCCTATCAAAGATTACCGAACAATTACCATTTCTTCCCCCGCAGCGGGAGTTTTTCAAATTGACTTTTCCATTGTAATGGAAATGCTCGAAGATGTAACCATTGCCAAAACCAACCACTCCTTATTCAGTGGTAGAATGGATCCCGATTTAGCTGTAATCAATGGAGGCACCCTGGTCAATGCAGAAGGCTTAAAAGGTGAAAAAGATACTTTCGGAAAGGCTTCGCCCTGGATGGATTATTACGGACAAAGAGGCCAAAAAACAGAGGGAATGGCCATTTTACAGCATCCTTCTAATCCTTGGTATCCTTCATCTTGGTTTACACGTGATTACGGATTTTTCTCCCCCACTCCTATGTATTGGCCGGAAAACGAAAATACCGGCACTCAATTGCGAAAAGGCAAAAAATTAACCCTAAATTATAGAGTTATTGTACACGCCGGTAATACCGAAGCAGCCAATATATCCGGCTTTTTCGAACAATATAAATCACAATCATTTAAATAAACGTTCAACTTAAACTTTACCTATTATCAAACGTAGATCTTTTATCAAAACAACAAGTAGCGCCGCGGTTGGAGCTGCCATTGTTGTACCTACTATCGTTCCTTCTTCTGTTTTTGGAAAAAATACACCCAACGATAAAATCAATATAGGCCAAATAGGATTTGGTAGAATTGCAAAAGACCACGATTTACCATCTACAATGCGTAATGATGTTGCCCGAATCACTTCTGTAGCAGATGTGGATTCAAATAGAGCGCAACTGGGTAAAGAGTATATAGAAAATTATTATAATGAAAAAACAGGTAAAAAAAACTACCTAAAAGTAAAAACCTACGGCGATTATCGGGAAATGCTCCTCGATAAAGATCTGGATGCGGTTATTATAAGTACCCCCGATCATTGGCATGCCCAACCTGCTATGGAAGCCAGCGCCGCCGGAAAGGATATTTACGTTCAAAAGCCTTTTTCTTTAACTATTGAAGAAGGCAGGGCTTTCAGTGATCTGGTTCAAAAAAATAAAACAATTGTTCAAGTGGGCACGCAACAACGCTCATCCCCACAATTTCGCATTGCAGCCGAGTTGGTAAGAAATGGACGTATAGGAAAACTTCACACTGTGAGAATTGGTTTGCCTGGCGACCCAAGTGGCCCCGATGCCCCCGAAATGCCCATTCCGAAAAACCTCAATTACGATATGTGGTTAGGTTCCACTCCCGAAGCCTATTATACAGAGATCGGGGTACATCCTCAAAATGATTTCTCCAGACCGGGGTGGCTCCGATTGGAACAATTCGGCGCAGGAATGATTACCGGTTGGGGGCAACACCATATTGATTCTGCCCATTGGGGTATGGATATGGATTTATCGGGTCCTATTGCGGTAGAAGCTATTGCAGAATTTCCCCGCTCGGGATTATGGAATGTACATGGTGATTTTTTGGTGAAAGCATGGTACGAAAAAGACATTATGATGTACATATCCGGTGGCTATACCAATGGTATCCGGTACGAAGGTTCTGAAGGATGGATTTTTGTTTCTCGGGGTGATTATTCCGCTACAGCCAGTGATCCTGTTTCCAAAGAAAAAAGTAGTAAAGCACTCGATGCCAGCGACCCGGCCATACTCTCCTCGGTAATACAGGAAAATGAAATTCATCTCTATAAAAGTGAGGAACAACATAAAAACTGGCTCGATTGCATTAAATCCAGGGAACAACCCATTTCTCCTGCCGAAGTGGCTCACAGAGCATGCTCTGCCTGTTTAGTTAGCCATATCGCTATGAAACTACCCGAAAAACTTTTATGGTCTCCCAAGGAAGAACGATTCCTGAACAGCGATGAAGCAAACCAAATGCTTTCCCGCACACAAAGAGGCCCATGGGGATATAAGAATAGCAAAATCATTACAAAATAATATGAAAAACACATTATTGATATGCCTGTTACTGAGCTCTTTTTCACCTGTTTTCTCACAGGAATTATTGGCCGAAATCACGGTTTATTCTGGCAAATACAATAGAACAGATACCCCTGTTGAATTTGTGTTGGATCAATTAACAATCTCCACTTCCGATAATCTCCTTTTGAAAGAGAAGAAAACAAATAAAAGTATCGCTTTTCAAATCAGTCAATCTGAAAGTTTGAAATTAAGTTGGATTTTGGAAGGGAATTTACCCAAAAAATCCTCCCGCGTGTACAATCTATACCGTTCTGAAGTTGAAAAAACCTTTGAAAAGGGTGTCGACCTTCACGACACTGGCGATGACCTCCAAATAGTTAAAAACAAAAAACAAATACTGAGTTTTCGATATTCACCTCAAAGTCCGCCAAAGGGTGTCGATTCCGTTTTTACACGAAGTGGTTTTATCCATCCTGTTTGGGCTCCTGAAGGACAAATAATCAGTCGTATTCAACCCCCGGATCATTACCACCATTACGGACTCTGGAACCCCTGGACACACACAGAATTTGAAGGAAGAAAAGTTGATTTTTGGAATTTAGGGGAACGTCAGGGCACTATTCAATTCAGGGAATTTATTTCACGCGAAAGCGGACCTGTTTTTGGAGGGTTTAAGGCTCTTCAACAACACATTGACCTCACAGCTCCCGGCGGTAAAAAAGTAGCAATGAACGAAGTATTGGGTGTAAAAGTATGGAATACACCCTCCCCTCAATACAATATCCTGGATATTAATTCAAATTTGAATGCTGCCAGTAATAGCCCACTTCTCATTGAAGAATATCGCTATGCCGGCTTAGGCTTTAGGGCCACCGAATCATGGACCAATAAAAATACCAAAATACTTACTTCGGAAGGAAAAGACCGTAAAACAGGCGATGCCACAAGGGCCCGATGGTGCAACATTGAAGAGACCACAGCTGCAGATTCCCCCGGAATTTTGTTTTTATCACATATTCAGAACTATTCCTTTCCTGAACCTATGCGAATCTGGCCTGAAGATGCCAACGGAGGAAGAGGCGATGTGTTCTTTCAATTCAGTCCCACAAGGGAAAGGGATTGGGAGATTAAGCCCGGACACAGTTATGGACTAAAATACCGCTTGATTGTCTATAATGGAAAACTATCTACTCAAAGAATAGAAGAGTTATGGACCGATCTTAACTATCCTCCTTCTGTGAAAATCAATTACCTTAATAATTAAATGACTCAACTTCATGACTGGTACTAAAAAGCCCCTCTTTTTTATAATTTTGGCATTTTTAATGTCATTTGTTTTAAACTCTTGTTCTAATAAAGCCACAATGGAAGAATCTGAAAACACAACCTATTCAGGTAAAAAAGGGGAAGTAAAACT
>JAOUKG010000478.1 GCA_029882725.1 Cyclobacteriaceae bacterium | reverse complement strand
TCAAAAGGTTCTTGAAATATTTTGGATTACTCACGACCCAACAACCATTAATCGCCAAGGTCATGATATAGGCACTCAATATCGTTCTGTAATTTTCTATCATACTACTATACAAAAAGAAATAGCAGAATACTTAAAACAAGAGATTCAAACATTGGAGGTTTATGACTCACCTGTCATTACTGAAATTACAAAAGCCTCAGAATTTTACAAAGCTGAATCATACCATCAAAACTATTATAAATTTAATGGTGATCAGCCGTACTGTCAATATGTAATAAAACCAAAACTTGATAAGTTCAGGGATATATTCAATGATTTTATAAATTAATTAAACAATTACCATTCAATGCCCTTTACTTAAACCCTATAAAAATTAAAATACTTCTACAAAAACGGCATTGGAATACCATTTATCGGTATTTTATAACTGTTTAACCCACTTTATTGTCTTTTAATAATTCGAGTTGTAACTAAATTTTACATTGACCGTTATATATACTGAAGTACAATTCTTCATACGTTTAGGTTTAGGTAAAAGAAAAAGGGGCAAACGAGCCCCTTATTCTTTATCGATAATTTAATATGTCTATAAAACGAGTTCTTTTACATTTGTGATATCAACACCGTAAAATAGAACTTTGGTTAATTCCTTCTCAGGGTTGATATTGGGGATAAATCCTCCTTTTAATATCTTTTCAGTTCCTTTTTTGGACATAACACTAAATTCACCCATAGCTTCATTTCCCTCGCGCAGTTCTTTCCAAAATTGCTTAAATCTCTCTGACGCTTTTTCGCCACTAAAGAACATTCTAAAGGTTTCTCCAAACACCTCATTGGAATCATAACCCACTATATCCAGAAAAATAGAATTTGTGTAAATTATCTTTCCTTCAGAATCAAGTTCTATATTAATTATAGATCTATTTATAGACCCTATTATTTGAGCTGTCTCTTTCTGGCTTCTTTCCATTTCCTCTTGGGTAGCCTGAATTTCCTCCATATTCTGCCTCATTTCCTCTTCCTGGGATTTCATTTGCTCTGTAAGATATTGCGACTCTTCCAGGAGTAATTTTGTTTTCATACTATTTCTAACATTAAAAATAGTAGCAGCGATACTTTCTCCTAACTTCTCAATAAAATCGCGTTTATACTCTTCAATTTCAGTAAATGAGGCAACTTCAATAACACCCTGAATTTCATCATTTACTTTAATTGGACTTATAAAAACAAATTTCGGATTGGCATTTCCTAATCCCGATGTTATTTTTATATATGTATCAGGCACATCAGTTATATATATTGACAAACCCTCTTGCCAAACCTGCCCCGCTAAACCTTCTCCTTTATAAAATTTCTGGTCCCCATGCCTCTCTTTATCCCATGCATAACATGAAGCCAAGGACAAAAACTCCTCACCTCCATCTTCATTTTCAACAAGGTACAAGCCCCCTTGGTTTACCCCCAGATATTTAACAAGGTTTCGCAGAACATTTTCCGCAAAAACATCCATTTCATCATTATTTTTTCGAAGAAGATCTGCAAATTGAGCTAATCCTTCATTAACCCATCCTCGAATACGTTCTTGATCAGATACTTTTGATAAATTATCCCGCATTTCAAGTAGTGCATTACCTAAAACATCTTTTTTACTTAAAGGACTATACTCAGCCTTATAATTCCCTTTACCTATATTCTCAGCAAAAGCAGTTGTTTCTTTTAAACCTTTCAAAAGGTGAAGCACAGATGTCCTCATCTCACCTATCTCATCATTATCCGTTTTAAGATTTTCATTAATATCTGTTTCCCCCCGGCTCATTTTTTCAATCACATCTTTTACTTCATTTATGGGAACGGTCATACTTTTAACCAGAACATAAGCTATAACCAACGCTATTAAAATCAAAAAGGAGGTAAGTACGATGGTAATATTACTCAGTGATTCCATTGAGCCTGCCATATCCTCATCGTAAGCTTTTCTTATATTGTTATATTCTTTAGAAATTAAACCAAT
Organism: Cyclobacteriaceae bacterium; assembly: GCA_029882725.1. Taxonomy (GTDB): domain Bacteria; phylum Bacteroidota; class Bacteroidia; order Cytophagales; family Cyclobacteriaceae; genus JAHEMU01. The sequence goes on along the minus strand of JAOUKG010000478.1, from coordinate 1,384 downwards.
CTTTTTTAGCAGGGCATCGGTTTTTGGTACTATAATACTTTCCAATTCATCATCCACGGAAAAACGTGTAATGGGATCTTCATAATCATCAAAAGTAACCAATGCCAACATTACATCTTCATTTTGGATTTGAAGAATGTTATCCATTTCATCTATGGCAGAAATAATTAATGCACGTAGAGAATCAGATTCCCATTTAGATGAAAGTTGTATTATTTGTTGCCTGATTTTGGGGTATTCAGTATTGTGTATGAGCTTCAGTTCAGATTTATCTTCAATATTATCAGGTAAGTACACCCAATTAGTAATTAGCATTTTTGACTTACTAATCAGCGATTGAAATTTATTCAAAGCTTCACTACTTGGTCGAATTACATCAGTAGAAAAAGAAACCATTGTTCCTATTTCTTTACTTGTATTCGAAATCATTACTGCATTTATGGCAAAAAGAATTATGAGAAGAAGCAAGCTCCCAAATATCTTTCTCCCTACTGTAAGCTTAATTTTTTTAAACATATTCATTTATAATATGATAGCAAATCTAGATAATTCAGATGAAGTTTTTAGTTTTTCCTTTTCTAAAGCATTTTTATTCATTTCAAAGCCAAGTTTCCCTTCCCTATTTACAACAAAATTTACACAACTCCCTTTTAGAGCCATTCCTTCTTTTTCTGTTATTAATAAAACAGACTTACCTGACACCTTTTTCAAAACGGCCCCTATTTGGCTTGATAAATCTTTGGGCAACAACAACATATGACAAAACTTAACATCGCTAATTGATTCAAACTCAACAATTTTTATTGGTCTGCCTGCGATATCTTTTTTCATCGCCATCAACTTTAAATGTTGTGTAGCCTCTGATTCACCTATTACACCAATTATAAAATCACCCGACTTATATTGGTCTGGCCACTCCACATTTTTTGCAATTGTATAAAAAAAGTACCCATACAACGGATAATTAGACTTTTGCGAGAAAGCTGATTCACCTATCAACACAAAAACTACAACTAATATTATTGCCCTAAACTTCATAAATCTAAAATTAGCACCAAAATAATGTTTATTATAATCCTAAAAAGGATTTTTTTAAATATAAAACCTACATGTACCAAAATCGTTCCAGTTTTATTACGTTTGCAAAAAAACAATTGTGAAAGATTTTATAATCATTGGAGGTGGTATTGTAGGCCTTGCCACTGCATATAATTTACTAATTAAAAAACCAGGTACAAAACTAGTAATTATAGAAAAAGAAACTAATATAGCCCAACATCAAACTGGAAATAATAGCGGTGTGATTCATTCAGGTTTATATTATAAACCCGGAAGCTTAAAAGCTATAAACTGCGTGAATGGGTACAAGAAATTAATTGATTTT
>JAOUKG010000477.1 GCA_029882725.1 Cyclobacteriaceae bacterium | reverse complement strand
TCCTCCTGTTGTCCAATTTTGCTTTTTTTCTCTTTCTTCTGTTTCAATTAGATTTCTTCTTAGCGTTTTAAGAGACTCTTCCAATTCATCATCCTCTTTCAAATCTCCTAATTCAATTTCGAAATCGTAATTGCCATTGATAAGCAATTCAATGTAATCACTATACTTTTTTGATTTAACGCCAGCCTCAAATACTTTCTTCTCTCCTTCTTCAATTAATCTATCCATGTATCTGGAAATAAAAAATGCTATGGTCCCTAATACAATAGGTGCAAGGTCAATAATATAATACAAAGTGTTTAATGAGTGTACCCTTACAATATTAGCAACTGAAATACTCATGTCACGATCCAACACATCCACCACAATACTGACTAGTGGAAATATGGCACCAAAAAGGAAACCATATAATGAATGTTTAAAATATATATTTTTTAACACGTTTTACTTTATTCTAATTGTCAAGATACAAAAAAACACAATTCATAAATAATAGACACTTAAAAATACAAACAATAGGTACTATTAGTATTACTTTTTCAATTAAAAATAATTATTTATTGAAATGTTAGCAGTGAATAACCCCTTAATTGATAGGTAGTTAGAATTGTTAGTGCAGATAAACTTTTCCCAACTTCACCGTATACATCCTCAACGTGCACATTTCTCGCCTTTAATGATTGTCCACACACATATAATTTTATACCAGCGGCTACTAATTCATTGATAAGAGGTATGTTCGGATTATCTATTCCATATTTTTTTTGGTAAGCTGCATTGGAAAGAATTGACATTGTTGAACTTCCATGAATAGCTACTACAACATTCATGTTTTTCATTTCAACTCCGCCTAAAGCATGGAGGTTTACCATTCTTGCAATATTCTCTAATCCATAATTAACCTCTTCAGGTTTGGACTTGTATTTAACATCTATTACTATATTATAAATTAAAGTCTTATCTGGTTTTTCATCGGGATTGGGAATATCATATATACCACCATAACTTTTAATTACAGGGTACTCTTGCCCAAAGGCAACTGAAAGTAGGAAGAACTGAAAAATAAAAAGTGTTATTATTCTATACATGTTTTAATGATTTAATTTTTACATACACAAGGTACTGAAATACTTATTGAAGTTCCTTTATTGAGCTCTGATTTTATATTTATTTTCCCATTTAATTTTTCAATAGCCTCCTTTACAATATATAGGCCCAAACCTGACCCCGATTGATTTTCAGAAGCTCTGTAAAACATTTCAAATGCTTTTTCCCGATTCTTTTCACTCATTCCTTCACCGTTATCTTCAATCATAAATTGAACGATATTTTCAAAATATTCAACATTTATAGAAATTAAAGGATATTCCCTAAAGCTCGAAAATTTCAACGCATTAGACAGTAGATTATTAATAATTATTTTCCATCGCAGATTATCACTTTTAAATGAATCGCATTTTTGAACATCCAATTTAATCTGCAAATTATCACTCAATGTCATATGAGACAAGGACATAATGGAATCTCTTATCATTTCATTAAAATCAATAGGTGTGGATTGGATTCCTACCCTTGTATTTCTGCTATAATCCAATATGTCTTTTATGAAATTATCTAATTTACTAATTGCATTCTTTTGTCTAAATAAGTAATCACCGAACATCTCCCTGTTCTCAATTTCCATTTCCATTATCTTAACAAGCCCAAGTAAACTGGCAATTGGAGCCCGAAGATCGTGTGATGTGCTATATACAAAACGATCCAATTCTTTGTTGGTTTTGACAAGTTCTTCATTTTGATCTTCAATTACTTTGTAGTAATTATTCTTTTCAATTATATTCCCATAAGAAACGCTCAAAGATTTAATCAAAAATTCATCTAAATGATCCCATTCACGTTCTGATTTTATACAATCAAAGCCAATAAATCCAAAATACATATTTTGAACATAGATTGGTGAAACCAATAAACTTTTCACATCAGAAAACATTTTTTGCTCATCCAATGGCATATTTACTACATGTGCTTTAATCAGCCTCTTTTTTAAAAACGCATCCCTCCACCTTAAAATTTTCAGCTTATTGTACGATATATTTTGAAATCCGGGAGTGTTGATTTTTACAAAGCTATCACCCTTCATCATTTCGTACGCCTTACTTATTTTTCCATTTTTATTTATGTTGTTGGTTTTATAAATATATACCCTACCCAAATTAAATGTTTCGAGTAAAATCTTGAAAGATTTGAAAATAGCTGTTTCAATCTCGACTTCCTCAATTAATATTTCCTGAACTTTACTTATAACATTCAATATGTTATTTACACGTAATTGCGCCGTAACATCTCTTGCTATACCAATGAGTCCCAATACATTTCCTTTTTCATCACGTATTGGACTTTTAATTATTTCCATTGAAAGAAGCCTCCCATCTGCAAATTTTAAAGTGTCATTAGAAATAACTCTTCCTCCTGTATTCAGAACTTTTTTATCTGAAGTAAGATATCTATTAGCCTTGCTTTTTGCATAAAAATCAACATCCGTCTTTCCAAACAACTCGTTGCGTCTAATACCTAAATGATCTAAAAAAACATCATTCCCACCCATATAAACACTACCTGCATCTTTATAAAACAGTAAATCTGGTACACTTTTTATTACAGACTGAAACATCAACTTTTCTTTTTTCAACATATTATTTGAACTGGCAAGTTGTCTGCTTTTCAGTCTGTTTTCAGTAACATCCATTTGCACACCGAAATGTCCTGTAATTCTTCCTTTTTCATCATAAAGACAAAAGTAATTTCCTTCAATCCATATTTTTTTACCTTTAAGTGTTATTTCCTCGGTAACAGTACTTAATATACCATTATCAAAAAAATTACTCCATACTGTTTTTCCATATTCAATATCATGTTCGAAAAAATCACGAACAGACATACCAATAACATCATTCTCCTCTGCCTCATATTGATCTAAAAACACCTTGTTTACACGTGTAATTTTATGGTGCCTCATTACATATTCCATTGTTTTTTTCTTGTCAACTGTATCATTCCAGTAAACAGGCTCATCCAACATCATCAAAAAATTCCCCTGAAAAGATCTATTAAAAAACTCTGTGAATAAAAAACTATCACTATGGTTATCTAAATAATCATTTAAATAACCATTCAAAACCTTTACGGTTACCATTACCCCTTTTAAATTATCTTCAAAAATATAATTGGGGTTAATATTTAATAAGGCCCATTTGAAATTGAAGTTTTGTTTAAACCCTATTACTAAATCTTTTACTTCTTTTTTTTCATTGAAAGAAATTTTAAAAGGACTGATAGTATGGGTAAATCGTATTTTGTACTGATCATAAACCTCCAACTCGTTTATTAGTTTATCAATAGTT
>JAOUKG010000476.1 GCA_029882725.1 Cyclobacteriaceae bacterium | reverse complement strand
AGAATTATCAGTACCCCACTTATATATTTCAACATTATTTTTATTTTTCTATGTTCAATTTATTACGCAAATTTCTAACTTCAGTTACTTCAAACCCCGCACTTCCTATAAACATCTCCGCAGAAACCTTGACAGGGATTTTGTTTGCGTCATCAGACAACCAGGCTACAATAGAGTCTTCACCATCAAAAAGTGAGTTTTTCGGCATTACGGGTATAATCTTAATGGTGTTAATGGTACCCATTTTGGTGTTTATCTTTTCCTTGCCGGCATAAATAATTTTCATATCATAAAAGGTATCCTCGTAAAACCCTGTCATCAAAAATGAATCCCCTTTTTTCATTTTAGTAAAATCTACGGTTCTGAAATAGAAAAAACCACCAATCATATCATGGATATTATTTGCTGCCTCATAATACTTAGGATTTCCATATGCACCTGTTTTTCTATCCAATACTGTAACCTCAATCATATCGGTTAAATGGTCAAACTTGGTGATTTCATTCCTTCTGTAGTTTCCCTCCTTGATATAACGATAGGCTTTATGTGGAACAAAGGCATTTTTATCCAAATATGTTCCCCACCGATCGTCCACCTGTGCTATCCAGTCCACCATTCCACTGGTTTTTCCATGAACGTCAATTTTATAACAATCACGACCATTCATTTCATAAGACTTGGTATCCACTTTCATATCGGCCTTACCAATAGTAAACCAACCAAAGGTTACTTTGAAAAAAATTTGCTCTCCCGGATTGAAACATTCGTTCTCCACAACGCTATATTGTGGATCTATAGGTTTTTCCTGCCCACCAGGTAGGGGAATATAAAAATTTTCTCCTTGGGAAAATCCCTCAAATGAAAACCCTAAAACCACCAACAAAACAATTATTACCTGTCTCATATTTCATTGATTGAGCAATAGTAATGCCAATTACACTGCTACCTGATGTTCTCTAAGTGCCTGATTAAGTGAAGTCTTTTTATCTGTACTCTCTTTTCTTTCCCCAATTATCAATGCACATGGCACTTGAAAATCGCCGGCTGGAAATTTTTTGGTATAAGAGCCAGGAATAACTACTGCACGTGGAGGAACATATCCTTTATATTCTACTTTTTCACTTTTTGTAACATCTATAATCTTGGTACTTCCTGTTAACACCACATTGGCACCTAATACAGCCTCAGAACCAACCCGAACCCCCTCAACTACTATACATCTTGATCCAATAAAGGCATTGTCTTCTATAATTACGGGGGCAGCTTGTACAGGTTCCAAAACACCTCCAATTCCTACTCCCCCACTCAAATGCACATTTTTACCAATTTGAGCACAACTACCCACTGTTGCCCAGGTATCTACCATGGTTCCTTCATCCACATATGCTCCAATATTTACATAACTCGGCATTAAAACAACCCCCTTGCTTATGTATGCACCGTAACGGGCCACAGCATGAGGAACTACCCGAATCCCTTTTTCTGCATAACCTCTTTTCAATTCCATTTTATCATGAAACTCAAGAGGTCCTGCCTCAATTGTCTTCATTCCCTGAATTGGAAAATAAAGTATTACCGCCTTTTTCAGCCAATCATTCACTTTCCACCCATCGCTATCTGGCTCGGCTATTCTTATTTTACCACTATCCAATTGTTCAATTAAATTACGAATGGCTTCCTGTGTACTTGCTTCTTTCAATAACTCCCTATTTTCCCAGGCGGCCTCAATCTTTTCCCTTAATTCCATAAATAAAACTTATTTTTGCTTGATATGTCTAAAAATATACTAATTGCTTCTGTTCTCAAACCCGTAGACGATACACGGATGCTTGAAAAACTGGCAGTTTCGATCCGCAATTTAACGGGCTTTTCCATAAATGTTGTCGGATTTAAAGGAAAAATAACAGAACACGACAAAATCTCCGTTGTACCCCTGTTTAATTTCGATAGAGTTTCCTTTTTAAAAAGACTATTCGCAGGTGTGCGCTTTCTCATTTTTGCCCTAAACTCAAAACCTGATTACCTTATTATCAATACACACGAACTTGTACTTCCTGCAATTCTCCTGAAATGGATTTGCAATACAACTATCATCTACGACATCAGGGAAAATTATATCCTGAACACAAAACACGCAACTCACTACTCAACTCTGTCCAAAATTTTAATTCAAAGCCTTTTGAAATGGCGAAATTATATGGCTCACCTTTTTATGGATTATTTTATTCTGGCAGAAAAAATCTACCAGAAACAGATGAATTTCCCTCCCGATAAAACGTATGTCCTTGAAAATAAATGCTCTGCCCCCAATTTTATATCAACAAAAACTGAACGAAATCCATTTCAAATCATCTTCACCGGAACGCTGGCTGAACATACAGGCATTTTTGAATGTATAATTTTTTTCAAAACTATACACCAAATTGACCCGCGTTGGAATCTTGTTATTGCCGGCCATTGTGCGCTTCCTGAAATCTTAAAAAAAATTAAAATTAATATCTCTGATAACAACAGTATAACTCTTATTGGAGGTGAAAACCATGTGCCTCATTCGGTTATCTCCCACCTTATTATGCAAAGTGGAATAGGATTTATTCATTATCGCAACACTCCGATTGTTAAAAATAAAATGCCCACCAAATTGTATGAATACTTAGGGTATAAACTTCAAATCCTATTTTACGAACCCAACGAATGGATCGCTTTCGCTGAAAAGTACCAACCAATACTCTGTCCCTCGCCCATCGATCGAAGCAATCCCTCCAATTTTATACAAAAAATGATCCCTGCAATACAGGAAACCTACACCACCGATCCGGATTTGTACTGGGAAACAGAATGGGAAAAATCCGGGTTTAAAAATATTTTTGATTTATCGTAGAGACACGATGCCTCTTGTCTCTAGCGTTCATAGCATCCATAATACAATAAAATATTTTTTAGATTAATCTAAATTTATTATATTGCACCACAAAAATTTATTTTAATGTTAAGTCTAACTGAAGAAAACTACCTTAAAGAAATCTATCACCTTTCCGATGGCGGGAAATTGTCGGTTAGCACCAACAGCATTGCCGAAGTGATGAAAACGGCCGCTGCCTCTGTCACAGACATGATTAAAAAACTGGCGGCTAAAAAATTGCTTAATTACCAGAAGTATCAAGGGGTGTACATAAGTGATGAGGGACAAAGACAAGCCTTAAATCTCATAAGAAAACACCGGCTTTGGGAATCTTTTTTAGTAAACAAACTTAAATTTAATTGGGACGAAGTGCATGAAGTGGCCGAGCAACTTGAACACATCAAGTCTCCCCTTTTGATAAAACGGCTCGACGAATTTCTGGGCCACCCACGAATAGATCCACATGGCGATCCGATTCCCGACGAAAAAGGAGTATTCCCAAAAATTCGCAGG
>JAOUKG010000475.1 GCA_029882725.1 Cyclobacteriaceae bacterium | reverse complement strand
ATTGAGGTAGCATCGGCGGGAATTATTTCTGCATTACAATCTTCTGCCAATTGGTTTATTGCACCCATCCTCATGGCAATTGGCGCATTTGTAAGTGTAAACACTGCCCCTTGTTCTTTAGCAGCCAAGGCAGTTTTCCAGGCTATCGAATTTTCATCCAATGCACCGAATATGATTCCTCTTTTTCCTTTAAGTAAATTATTCATGCTTAAATGTTTTTTTTGCAATAATACAAAAAATGCAAGGTCTGTGCATCAATTAAAAAATAGATATAATTTTGAAAAAAAATAATTATGCAAAAAATAGGTGTTTTTGACTCAGGAATAGGTGGGCTTACCGTTGCAAAAAGCTTGTATGAAATGGGTGGTTTTGATGAATTGATCTATTTTGGAGATTTGGCTCACCTTCCTTATGGGGATAAATCAGAAGCAGCGATTCAGGCTTATTCGGTTAGAATTTCGGAATTTTTAGTGGCAAAGGGCTGCGATACTATAGTAATTGCATGTAACTCGGCAAGTGCTTCCGCTACTGAACTACTCAAAGAATATCTGGACAGAAGAATTCGGGTTATTAACGTAATTGACCCTATGGTTGATTTTGTGGTAAAAAACTTCCCTGGAGCCGATGTTGGTATAATTGGCACCAAACGGACCATCCAATCAGGAATTTATCAAAAGAAAATCCTCCAGGGTGATGAATCTATTAAGGTACATGCTATGGCAACACCTCTGTTAGTTCCTGTAATTGAGGAAAATCTATTTAGTAAAGATCTTCGAAAAAAAATCATTGAAGAGTATCTAATGAAAGCAGAGTTCAACAATATTAGTGCTCTAATTTTAGGATGTACACATTACCCAATAATAAAGGACGAAATATCCGAAATACTAGGAAATGGAGTTCAAATACTAGATTCCAGTGAAATTATTGGAGGTTATATGCATCCATATTTAATTGATGATAAAAGCAAAATTGCCTCTGCACAATTTTATGCCTCAGATATTACCGATTTCTTCAGGGATGCCGCAAACCGGTTTATGGGTTATCAAATTGATATAAAAGTGCATTACTTAATGAATATTTTTTAAATTATCAAACTGGATTATGCTGAATATAAGCCAATTGAGTGTATCTTTGAATTAATGAGAATTATTTTTTTTTGTAATATGTGCTTTAGATATCCTTTATTATGAACACCACTAAGGTAATTTTGGTTTTGGCCCTTTTCGGTTGCCTTTATCAGACGGTATCCGGGCAAGACAGCACAACTGAAATCACCCTTGATACGATTAGAGCAGCCAAAATTATTCAAGTTGGAAATGACTTGATGTACACCAATCCGGATTCAGCAAATTTAAAATATTATGAAGCATTAAATATTCTACAAAAACACGACCTCCCAATCAAGCACGCAAAAGTTTACTTGAAAATTGGTTTTGTCCATTCACTAAAAGGAGATTTCCCGGAAGCCCTTCAAAATGACTTGCTATCTTTAGAAAAAGCTAAATTAAGTAATGACAGCCTTTTACTAATGAAGGTTTTCAACAATATAGGTGATGATCACATGAATTCGAGAAATTACGAAATCGCCTATGACTTTTTTTCACGTGCATTACAAGTAGCAAATAAGTATGACAAAAAAAATGTAATAGCCACTGTAAACTTCAATATGGGCTTTGTCTTGAAAGCCCTTGGCAGGTATAATGAGGCCAAGGAACGATTAATACATGCTCACAAAATAAGTAGTGAAATTAATGAACACACAATAATTGCCCACTCTCTGGACGAATTAGGACACCTATACTTTTTACAAGAAAATTATCCTGAGGCCAAGAAAAGTTTAGTTCTGGCAAAATCCTTAATAGATAGTCTGGATATTAAAGAAGCAAGAGTAGATAATCTAACAAAATTATCTGATGTGTACATCCAAAACAATGAATTTTCAACAGCAATAGAGTTACTTGATAAAGCTTTGAGAATTGCACTTATTATGAATAATGATAATCAACAATCATCTATTCTCAATCAACTCGCAAACATTTATCTCCAACAAAAGAAATACAATAATGCAAGGGAGGTTCTTAACCAAAGTATATTAATTTCCAAAAACTCCAAAAATGATGTCGAAATATATGAGTCATACATGATTTACTCTCATATTGAAGAAGAAACAGGTAATCCAACCAAGGCTCTTGGTTTTTTAAGGAAACATAATCATTTTAAGGACAGTATAGACGAAATATTGTTAAATACACGTATTTCAAACTTTCAACTTCAAGTAGAAATTGACAAAAAAGATTTTGAAATTTCCCTTCTAAATGCGCGGGAACAACAACGTTTGGATGAAATTCAAAAGCAAAAATCCGCTCAAAATGTACTTGTAGTACTCATGGCTCTGTTACTATTTTTATTAATTACGGTGTACAGAAGCGGTATTAGAAGACGAAAAATCAATATACTTCTTCAACAACATAAGGAAGAGGTTGTGAAAAAAAATAACGAGTTGGATGAACTTATAAAAGTAAAAGATAAATTTATTTCGATCTTAGCTCATGACCTAAGATCACCTATTCGTTCTCTATCTGCCATTTTAGGTCTCGCCGTAAAACAACAAATGACAGAAGAAGAACTTAAATCCATTATTCTTGAAATAAAAACCAGAACAGAACAAACGTCCAACCTTTTAGATAACCTGTTGGAATGGGCTCTGCTTCAAATGGATAAAATTACAGTTAATAAAACAAGTTTCGATATTCATCTACTTGTTGAGAGTAATTTGGAGATGATTAATAACATGACCGGAAAAGACATTGAGTTTAAAAACAAAGTTGAGTCTTTGAAGATAAATGCAGATAAAAACATGATTGACCTGGCAATCAGAAATCTCTTGTCTAATGCCATTAAATTTACAAAGGAGGGTGAGGTTATCGTAGGCCTCAAAAAATTTAATGGCGAGGTAATCATAAGTGTACAAGACTCAGGGAAAGGGCTTACAGACCATGAGTTAGCCAATATATTTGATGAAAACAAAATGATGTCCAATGAAGGGACTGGCAGAGAAAAAGGCACCGGCCTCGGGTTAAAACTTACCAAAGAATTTGTTGAAAGAAATGGAGGTAAAATTTGGGCTGAAAACAATCCCACTGGCGGTAGTGTTTTCTCCTTTTCCTTACCTGTGAAATAAACAACAGCATAATAATGATTTTCATTCTGTTAATCATTTGTTACCAACTTAATTCTTCTTTACTTTTGTGACAACGAATAGTCCATGAGTGATCAAATAAAACATGAATGTGGCATTGCCCACATTCGCTTAAGAAAACCTCTTCAATATTATATCGATAAATACGGTACGCCTACCTATGCGATCAATAAGATGTATATTCTTATGGAAAAGCAAAAAAATCGTGGGCAGGATAGAGCAGGTAT
>JAOUKG010000474.1 GCA_029882725.1 Cyclobacteriaceae bacterium | reverse complement strand
CTCCACTTTTTGCCCTGTTTTTACCGCAGTAAATATGGCATCAATAATTTTCATATCCTTTACTCCCTCTTCGCCATTTACAGGTACAATGGGTTGTTTGTTATTGAGTATAATGTCTGCCATTTCATCCATTTGAACAGCCTGATGAACTACATGAGGGTAATCCAGCTCTCCTTTATGTGTGTGGCCTTCAATAGGACCATAGCCTGTGGATGGTTGCATTTCTGCAAATCCTTCTGTGCCATTCAGGAAAAACTTATCCAGATTGTTAAGACTGTAGGTAGAAAGACAAGAAGCGGTTGCTCCCCCCGGAAACCCCATTTGAAACATGATGGTTTCGTCTATTCCTTCCTTGAATTTTACAGGATCGTTTTTCACTTCCTGCGCCGTAACCCAGGTAGGTTCCTCCCCAATCATATAGCGGGCACCATTGATTGAATAAATACCAATATCCATCATGGCTCCTCCTCCGGAAAGTTCTTTTTTCAGACGCCATTGAGTGGGATCACCAATAATGAATCCGCTTAAACCCTGGAAAAACAAAACTTTTCCAAAATCGCCGGCCTTTCTCATTCTTATTATTTCAAGGGTTTTGGGTTCAAAGTGCATGCGGTATCCAATAAGCAAGTGCACCTTGGCTTTTTTACAGGCATCGACCATTTCTTGTCCCTCCCGGGCATTGACTCCCATGGGTTTTTCACAAATTACATGTTTACCTGCCTTAGCTACACGTAAACATTGCGAATGGTGAAGACCGTTTGGGGTAATGATATAAACGGCATCGATATCGTCATTTTTCTTTATTTTATCAAAGTTTTCGTAGTTGTAGCAATTCTTATCAGGAATGTCATATCTCTTTTGCCAGTCTGCAATTTTAGAAGGAGTACCACTGATTACAGCCACAACTTTCGCTTTTTTGCAAGATTCCATGGCCCTTGCCACTCTATTGGCATAGCTTCCCAATCCCATAATGGCCACACGTAATACAGGTCCTTCGTAGGGGGTTTCATCTAAAAAGGGAGTGGTTTTGTTGATTTTGTTTTGTTTTCCTATGGCCGGAACAACCGAAAAACTCAAGGCTGCTGCGCCTACTTTAGTTAAAAAATTCCTACGTGATTTAGTATTCATGAGATTGTTTTTTGATGTGAAAGTCTGCCGGTAAATATATAAAATATTTAATTATTTCGAATTTTATAAATGGAGATTTAATGCCATTTACTTAAACCCCATAGAAATCAAAATACTTTCACAAAAACGGTACTGATTTAGGATTCCAGATACAGGAAACCAGAATTATGATTTTTCATTCAATTCTGGAATCACACATCACGAAACATGAATCTGGAGTTAATGCCGTTAAAACTATTCTTTTTGTTTTTTGAACCTAAAGTAAACGGCATTGAATGGAGATTTACGGGTGTAGGGAAAAGATTAACCACGGGTTAAACCAATCACATTATCCCATACTTCTTCACTCACCGGTATGCCTTCCCTGAGATTCCAGGCTCGGGTTTGCAGGGTGCGTTCTCCCGGATAATAGGTTTTATCCCCGGGGTGCATGGGTTCAACATTGTGGGTATAGTCGATAATTTCATTGAGGAGTCTTTCCTGTAAACTCTTATCGTTGAATACCTCCGGGTCAATGCAGAGAAATACCTGAGAAATTCCCGTTTCATAATTTTTCATGCCTATTTTATATGTAGAATTTCCGGCAGATAACAGGGTGGCCAGCATATCCAATACCATGGAAAGTGCCGAGCCTTTCCAATAACCTATGGGTAAACCTCGTTCATTGGGCAGAATCTTTTCAGGATCTACAGAGAGTTCGTTGTTATCGTCCCAACCTCCGGGGTAGGGCAGTTTTTGCCCCTTCAGTTTGTAGTCATGAATCTTTCCAAAGGCAAATTGCGAGATAGCCATATCCAACACTACATGACCCTGTTTTCTGGGTATAGACACAATGAAGGGATTATTTCCAATCCTGCTATCTTTTCCTCCCCAGGGAGGCATATTGGGATTGGTGTTTGTAAAGAGTATGGAAATACACCCGGCTTCGGCTGCCTGCCACCCGTAGGTGCCACCTCGCATCCAGTGGTTGGTGTTTCTCAATGCTACCAGTCCCATGCCATGCTTTTTTGACAATTCCACGGCCCGGTTGGTGCATTTTATTGCATTGATAATACCAGGACCCAGATTTCCATCCCATCGTTCAATGCTGCCAAAGGTCTCCACCTTTTCAGCTTCAGCGTCCACATTTACAATTCCCTCCTGGATATATTTAATGAATAGGGGTACCCGATTGATACCGTGGGAATTTATGCCATCTGTTGTACTTTCTGTATATACCCGGGCCATTGTTTTGGCTTTTTTTTCAGTGAAATTGTACTTCAGGAAGAGTTGGTAAAGAACCTCCTGCATTTGTTTGGGGGGTATGAGCATATAATTTCTATTTAATAATCTCTTTCGTCATTTTCTAAAATGGCATATTTGTAATTGTCTTTCCAGTCTCCTCGTATGGGCAAAATTTTTCTTCCTACCCCCTCTCTTACCATGCCCAATTTTTCCAGCAATTTAATGGATCGGATGTTTTCAGTAGCCACTCCCGCTTCAATTCTATGTAATTTTAAAACAGTAAAGGCATATTTGATTACTTCTTTTACTGATTCAAAGGCATAACCTTTTCCCCAAAATTCCGGGAGTAAACTGTAATGAATTTCTCCCTTGCGGAACCGTTCGGCGGCCAGGGTGAGGCCTATTTCCCCAATAAAGTCTTGGGTCTCCTTTTCTTTTATTACCCAACCGTATTTAGATCTTTTCAAGGAGGCCTGATCTTCCAAAACGGGCAAACAAACCTTTACTGTTTCTTCAAAACTTTTGGGAATTCCTATGGTGTTAAACTCTTCCACTTCCCTGATGGAATTTTTTCTATGGATATGCTCCAAATCATCGGGTGTGATTTCATGTACAATAAGTCTCTCCGTTTTAAATTCCAACATGACCATCGAATTAACCGTTAGTTATTTATCTTCTCGAAATAAACATTTTTAAAATTATTAATTAAGATATTATTTAAATTGATTGTAAGGTAATTTTTCTTTTTCAACTTATAACTGGTTCTGCTTTTTCATATATTTAAAAACTTCTAACCTATATGGAAAGGTATTTTAACCAGCTGCTTATAATTCTTATTATCTTAATGTCACAAAACCTTAATGTCACAATGTCTTAATATATAAAATATAAAAACGCTTGAAAATCCTCAAAACATACCCCGGTGATTCCCATTTCCATCTCTTCCAACAAGTGATCGAAACTGTCTACCCTTCCAATATGCATAGACCTGAATCTGCCGAAAGTGTAAATACTGATTTTCTGGAAGAGTGTGTGGTGGTTCTGGACGATGAGATCCCGGTGGCCCGCACTGCTCTCTA
>JAOUKG010000473.1 GCA_029882725.1 Cyclobacteriaceae bacterium | reverse complement strand
ACAAAGGCTAACAATCTTCCTTAAATAAATGGCATTGAATCGCGTCTCTACATGCTGATAATAATTTCCAACTATCTAATTTATTGGAATGAAACTCTAGTGTTTTAAAGCATGTACAAATAAACTATTTCTTGATTGTTGGATAGGTAATTCCCAATTGCTCAAGATATGTATCGTATTTGGTTTCATCGTAATAGTATTTGCTTAATTCTGATTTATACCTTTCCATAATTGCACTATTCAGATAAACCGGAGGAGTATCTTCATTTGAAATTAATGGAATGTATTTCTGATTTTTGGTTTGCTCAGCAAAATAAGCACGCGCCTCAGTTACTAATTGGGGATTGGTTAATAGATCAATTACCGTCAATGACAAGGCTCTTGCTCCATTTACGACTCCTTTGTGAGCAATAGGGGTAGCCATGGCCACCGCATTGGACCAATGATGTCCTTGAAGCCCCGGTATATTGGAAGGAAATCTCAAAGTAATTGTAGGAACTGTCCATGAGATATCACCAATATCATCAGATCCTCCGCTTATTGGTCTTTCCTTAGGAACCCCTATTTTATCCAAAACAGTTTCTAACCCTTTCTCTTCCGAACCGACCTCTTTTTGAAGAGCTTTAGCTAAAACGTTATCATCTTCAGACCAGGAAGGCAAACCCACTTTTTGAATATTTTTATACATCGCCTCTGCCATAGGTTTATTGAAATGACGTGGCCAGGCACTGCCTAAAATTCGGTGTGAAACACTAGTTTTAGTCATTAAAGCAGCACCATCAGCAATTTGATTTCCAGCCTCAAAAAGATCTGTAATTTCATTGTATGTAATACCCCTGAAATAATACCATACAGATGCCTTTGAAGGAACAACGTTGGGTTGGTCTCCTCCATCAACAATAACATAATGGGAGCGATGTAACGGACTTAAATGTTCTCTGCGATAATTCCATCCTACGTTCATCAGTTCTACCCCATCCAATGCACTTCTACCTCTCCATGGTGACCCTGCACTATGAGCCGATTCTCCTGAAAATGTATATTCTACTGACACAAGCCCTGTACCAGTAGCCTGCCCCCAACTTACATTCATATTGTTACTTACATGAGTAAAAATACATAAATCTACATCTTTGAATACCCCATCACGCGCGTAATACGCCTTTGTGCCTACAAGCTCTTCTGCAACGCCAGGCCAAATCATGAGAGTACCTGATAAATTCTGGGCCTCCATCTGCTTTTTTAAAGATAGAGCTGCTATAATATTCAAAGGAACTCCGGCATTATGCCCTTCACCATGACCGGGTGCACCTTCCACCATGGGATCATGGTAGGCTACACCGGGCTTTTGAGAGGCCTTAGGTATACAATCAATATCACTACCTAAGGCAATAACAGGTTTCCCTTTTCCCCAGGTAGCCGTCCAGGCCGTAGGAATACCAGAAATATCCCGATTTATAGTAAATCCTTCTTTTTCAAGATAGGCTGTAATATATTCAGCAGTTTGAAACTCTTGAAATCCTAATTCCGCAAAACTAAACAGTTTATCAACGAGAACTTGCGCCTCTTTTTGTCTGGATTGGACATCTTTATCCACCTCCTCTTTAATTTTTTCAACTTTTTTAGGAGATAATTTTGTTTGTGAATAAAGCGCTATAGGAACAAATAAAAGTAACAGGTATACGTATTTCATAACACAATTTTAAATTTTAGTTTAAATCAGGATTAAGCCCAGGTTAAATTTATCTGCAAAAAACAAATTATCCTTATAAAAACGTGTTTTACTTTTACTTTTTTATTTTTCTTTTAGTCGAATTATTTCTTTTTGAAGATCCAACACCATCTTAGCCAGCTGTTCTGTCGATATACCTGTATCGTTTTCCACATCAGGAAATTGTATAGAAATAAAAGCCTTACTTGCCCAAACTTCTACCACATCTTCCCCGTCAATTGGATAAGGTTCGTATTGACGATTATCGGAAACCAAAAACAATTTTCCATTTTCATTCAAGTAGTTGAATACTCTTTTATAGACAATACCATCGTTTCTGGTTACAAGGATATAGGTCTTACCGCTTTTTATGTCCTGAAACTCTTCTACGTACTCACCAATTATGATCGTACCCGGTAATATAGGCAACATACTGTCTCCACTAATTTCAAAGGCCCGGTAAGTTCCATGAGATGGCAGTACCGGTAAATGAAATTTCGGCAATTCGCTTATAAATTCAGGGTCGGCGTAACCATTCATATAACCTGCTGCCGCTTTTTGAGGAACCAGCTCAATATTTTCCCTACCGGTAGAATCTACTGTAATAGCCAAAATTTCTTTACCCTTGGGTTTTTCCAACTGACTCCACTGCTTTTCAGACAAATTCGACATATCCTGATTGATTAAATAATCAACCGTAGTATCAAAGAATTCAGCCATATTGGTGAGATTACTAAGACGAGGGTCGGCCCTCCCCTCCTCATAAGCTCCTACCAAGGATCTTTTTATATTAAGAGCCTCTGCCAATTGTTCCTGAGTAAGCCCTTTTAATTTTCTCAGGTATTTTAAATTATTTGCTACGTAAGACATTGTGTGTTAAATAGTATAGGGGGTTATATACAAAGGACTGACAATTCCTGTTAAAGGCATAATTTGAAAAGGCAAAAACGAATTGCCAGCAGAATATAAATGTTCATCAATTAACGCTTCCATATCCGAGACCGGAGTTTCCGGGGGAATCAACAAATACCCATAAACACCTTTGTGTTTACCCTGATGGATATCAAACCGGACTTGTAAATTCCCAGAAGCTAGCGTACGTGATTGCAGTTTGATTTTCATAAAAGCTAATTTATTTAGCAATTATACAGTGTTAAAATATAAATAGCAAGTTTTAGCTAATATTTTTAGTTTTTTTTATTCTGTACGAAGAAACGAATGTTTTTATGGATAGTTGTCTGGACCTGGAATCATCATTTTTATAGATAAGCCGGGTTGAATTCAAAAGGTAGAAGAAGCCTTTCATATATGCACTTCCCAAGTTACATTTGTTGCTACACTCTATCAATTGAATTGTATAACAGGATGAAACAGAATCGTCGAAATTTAATAAAAACAGCCTTGTTGGGAGCAACAGGATTACCACTGGTTGCCTTAACTACCCCTCAGAAAGAAAAAACTGACAAAAAATTAAAAATAATAGTGGCGGGTGGGCACCCGGATGATCCCGAGACAGGTTGTGGAGGCACAATGGCCGCCTATTCAGCCCTGGGGCATGAAGTTGTTTCACTTTACCTTACAACTGGTGAAGGTGGAATACCTGGAACGGGGCCCAATGAAGCAGCCTCCATTCGAAAAAAAGAAGCAAAAAACGCATGTGAAATACTGGGCTGCCGACCCGTATTTGCCGGACAAATCGATGGCGATACCCAAGTTACCAAAGTATG
>JAOUKG010000835.1 GCA_029882725.1 Cyclobacteriaceae bacterium | reverse complement strand
GTAATTACAGCTACAACCATGGTGCAGGTATGCATCGTGTAATTACTGCCGCGGAATTCATTAAAGCAAATATGCCCTTTGGACAGGCCTCAAAAGAAAACCCAACATTATCTGACGAAGAAGCTTTATTGGTAGCTGCCTATATTGATAGTTTTGACCGTCCTTTAAAATCGAATCCAGAAAACGATTTCCCTGACAAAAAATTAAAACCAGTCTCAACTCCATATGGACCATGGGAAGATCCTTTTACAGCCGAACAGCACAAATACGGACCTTATAAACCCATAATGGACTATTACGATAAAGAATTTGGCATTAAAAAAAATAAATAAAATGCATAAGATAGTCCTATTAATAACTATTTCATTGTTTTCAATTGATTTAGTTGCCCAAAATATACAAAAAGACAGTACTTCAAAATTTATAAATAATTTTTCAGGAGGGTGGAGAAATTATTTTATGAGTACTACAAATAAAGGAGATCTAAAAGATTTCTATGGTTTAGCCACAGGAGGAAACCTTAATTATAGCCAACCTATTAAAGGAATTATAACTGTTAATTTAGGAGCGTTTTTTTCAGTGAATACAAACATTCAAGATCTGTCAATACCAGACCCTACTACCGGTAAGTTGAGTAGATATGAAGCCGGACTATTTGATGTACAAGATTTAACCAAAACTTTAATTCCTGTTTTAGGAATCGCCAATATCACTATAAATAAAAATAATAATGAACTCATATTGGGTAGGATGAACTTAAAATCCCCTTTTATTAATAGTCAGGACGGTCGGATGATACCTACATTTGAAGAGGGTTTATGGTATTCAAATAGTCAAATTAAGAATGTAAAAATAGGTTCAGGTATATTTTATAAAATCGCCCCCAGATCAACAAGCAAATTTTTCAGCATAGGAGAATCAATTGGTCAGTATCCTTCCGGAAGAAGTATAACAGGGACACCATCAGCTTATACATCAAACACAACCTCTAGATTTATAGTAGTAAGTAATGTATTGTTGAAACCAACGAAAAATTATATAGTGCATTTGTGGAATTATTATACAGACAACATACATAATACTACATACCTTCGACAAACATTTATACCAACAAAAAAACCTTCCTTTTCAATTTCTGCGGAATGGCTACATCAGGAAAAAACAGGAGATGGGGGAAATCAGGATTTAAACCTGGCCTATTATCAATTTGAACGTTCTGACTTAGCTGGAATACAATTGAAAAATAAGGGATTAACCCTTTCTTATAATTATATTTTTCCCCATGGACAATTTGTATTTCCCAGAGAATGGGGTAGAGAAAACATCTTTACATTCCAAAAAAGGGAAAGAAGTGAAGGGTCAGCGGCGAATCATGGAATTGTAATTTCATATAGAAAGACACTGAAGGTTAAAGAAAGTGTATTTAACACAGAAATCAATGTAGGCAGACAATTTAAACCTGCTACCAGTTCCCCTGAAAAGAATAAATACGCACTACCCTCATACTACCAAACTAACCTGGATTTATTTTACTCACACAATAAATTACCCGGATGGAAAGCTGAGTTGTTATTAACCTATAAAAAATCAGCCGATAATATCACTCAACCTCTTTTACTCCTAAACAAAGTAGACCTATTAGTTACTAATGTGATAATTAACTATACCTTCTAAAACCAATAGATTAGTTTAGATTAGATTTTTTGGTCCTCTTTAACTTTTACCTAGGTAATAACTTTTGCAAAAAAGTACAAAGAGGCAAAATCTAAACGTCTTTAAGCGACTGATAACAAATCCATTTAAACGTTTATAAACGGCTATTTTGGGCTGTTTATTGTAACTTAGAACCGGGGAGGGGAAAATACTATTTCCCTAATAAATAATTAGTATAACCCCAAATTTAACTACAGGTTTTAATGAATATAAACGTTTATTTTAACTCCCCCTCTTTTGCCACATAATGTTTTCAGGTTTAAGCCTAAATTCAATAAATTTTGTTAAGCATAAAGAAGAGTAAATCTTCAACTTGGGAGTAATTATTTAACTTCTAGAATCCTAAGAAACATATTAAACCAGTTTAATATGTTTCTTAGGATTCTTTTTTATTTACTAACAGGGGGCAGACGGTTGTGAATGTAGAGACC
>JAOUKG010000471.1 GCA_029882725.1 Cyclobacteriaceae bacterium | reverse complement strand
TCTTCCCCGAAAAGGATGATTTCGTGCTGTATCGGGAAAATGTACCGTATCAAAAACATGGCCTTCCTTATCATAAAATGTACCGAAATGCATCAATTCTTTCTTGATTGTTGATGTGTTTTTAATAGTAACAAGGTATCCGGTAATTACTACCACTCTTCCTTGTTTCGACATCAGATCCAAGGCCACGGTATCCCCCAAATCAACTGTGGTCAATAAACTAAATGGGTCGCAAAGTGAAAACCCCAACAATTCCAACTCATCAAAAGCATCTTCGAAAACATCCCGTTGAAGTACCGGTAAAGAAAATGGTATGGGCTCCGCATTGAAAAGGTCTGTGGTGTAGGTATTGGACCTCCCCTCGCTAAAATACAACATAGCCTCCCACAGTAATACAGGCTTTGTTTTTCCGGTAAACCGGAATGCTCCGATACGAATTAGTATCCTCAATTGCTCCAACTGTACCGGAAGCCTCCGCACAAAATCATCCAAACTCGAAAAAGCACCATTGTTGTCTCGTTCTTTGGGAATTGCCTCCCCCAAACCACTTTCCAAGCTCTTGACATGAATAAAACCCACGTATATCTCCTCTCCATATATGGAGGTCAGGTAATCACTATAATTCACACAAGGAGCATGAATCACAGCTCCGGCCATGCGTGCCTCATGAAAATAAAACTCAGTTTGGTAAAACCCACCAAAATTATTAATCACCGCTACCATAAATTCCAGTGGGTAATGTGCCTTCAAGTAAAGACTCTGGTAACTCTCTACGGCATAACTGGCAGAATGCCCTTTCGAAAAGGAATACCCTGAAAAACTCTCAATTTCAAACCAAACCCGCCTGGTTATTTCATCAGGATAGCCCCGCTCTTTGCAGTTTTTGAAAAATTGATCCTCCACCCGCTGAAATTCCTTGCGCGACCTGTACTTACCCGACATGCCTCTACGTAATATATCTGCTTCCGAAAGAGAAAGCCCCGCAAAATGATGGGCCACCTTGATCACGTCTTCCTGATACACCATCACTCCATACGTCCCGGCCATCAATTCATCCATTTTTGGGTGTATTGCCTCGTATTTCCGACCTCTTTTCACCATTTGATGCCTTTCAATGTAGGTACGCATCATTCCCGAACGAGCTACCCCCGGCCTGATAATCGAACTTGCCGCTACCAGCGTAATGTAGTCCTCACATTCCAACTTACCCAGCAAACTCCGCATCGCAGGCGACTCCACATAAAAACATCCCATGGTTTTACCCCTCTTCAGTAACTCCCTGATCGCAGGGTCTTTTTTAAAATCCCTGAATCTTGTGGGGTCTTCTTCCACGCCCCTATTCTTCTTCACAATTTTAACGCAGTCCTTGATATGCCCCAACCCTCGCTGGCTCAACACATCAAATTTGTACACCCCTAAATCTTCTGCATTGTGCATTTCAAAATGAACAACCGGAAACCCCTTGGGAGGAAGATCTGTAGCTGTATAATTATAAATGGACTCTTCCGTAATTAGTATTCCTCCCGCATGTATGGAAAGGTTGGCAGGCATGTCGTACATCTTTTCTGCATAGCGAAAAATAAGCCTGGTAATGTGGTCTTTGTCCCGGGCCTTCCCTCGATTATCAACCAAATCATCAATCTCTTTTTTGGGCAAACCAAACACCTTGCCCAGTTCTCTTAAAATAGATTTTCCTTTATACGTAGTATGAGTGGCCAACAAAGCCACCTGCTGCTTCCCAAACCTGTTGAATATAAATTCGATAATCTCATCCCTGTCTGTCCAGGAAAAATCCATATCAAAATCAGGTGGAGAGGTTCTCTCCGGATTTAAAAACCTTTCAAAATACAGATCGAGCTCCATGGGATCTACATTGGTAATTCCCATACAGTATGCAACCATACTGTTGGCCCCGCTTCCCCTTCCCACGTAAGGAAAATTTCTACTGCGGGCAAAATTGATAATCTCATGGGCTATGAGGTAGTACGACACAAACTTCCTGCTAAAAATAATAGAGAGCTCCCGTTCAAACCGCTCCAATAAAATTTCGTTGTCGGGATCGTAACGATCGCAAAAACCTTCCCAGGCCTTTGCTCTAAGCAAAGCAAGATCAGCCCCCAGGCTCCCGGTGAGGGTCCGCTTATTTTTATCTACCCCCAAATCAAAATGAACCCTACATTCAGCCAGCAATTTTTCAGCGTTGGCGATTAATTCGGGATAATGGCGAAATTGCTCCCGTAGCTCCTCCTCCGGGAGCATCACCTCCAAAGGGTCTGCAGGATCGACCTCATGCAACTTGCTGAGCAGTGTATTGTTGGCTATGGCGCGTAGCAGCCGGTGAACATTATAATCTGTGCGATTAGTGAAAGTCACGGGGTGCCAGGCAAGGAGTTTCCCGGCGGCCCCCGCTAAAGAAGAAAAGCGTAAGTAATTAAGTTCACCGGCTTTAACGCCCAAAAACTCGTAATCCCGTAATTCCCTGATGTCTCTGTTTTTCCAGATTTGCCAGGGATAAACAATGAAAACATGTGAAAACTCCGGAGCACGCTCCCGCAACGGAATCCCTTCGTTGTTGTGATAAGACAAAAACCTATTGAGCTCAGTAAAACCATCATTGTTTTTAGCTATACCTATGTACAACAGCTGATTATCGCGTCTGAACTCAATTCCCAAAGCTATCTCCAATTCGTATTGATTCTTGTTCTCCCTCACAATACGCAACAACTCGATGTATCCCGATGTATTGTTGATATCAGTAAGTACCAATTTACGCACTCCACACCGCTGCGCCTCTTTAAAAAGAGCCTCCACCGACATTGTGCCGTACTTAAAACTAAACCAGGTATGACAATTTAAATACATTGGAATTTATAGGCCTATCGCTTCTCTTGGATTGATTGTATCTTCGTATTTATCGCGCCTCTTGTTTATCGCGTCTCATGGATTGTTTGCGTCTTCGAATTTATCTTCTCTGGATTTATTCACGCCCCGGGTTGATTGTATCTTCGTCTTTATCGATTCCTTATCAAATGCGGTTCATCCCGGATTCAATGCCATTTAGTTAAACCTTCGGGTTAAAATATAGCCTGTTCAGGCAAACGGCATTGATTACACAATAGCATTCTATTTCAGTCCATTTTTATGCTATAAATTAGCCAACCTTCAGGGAAATGTAATCGATAATCAGGGTGCAATAATTAGGGAAGGCAATGATTATATAGAGGAAAACGCGATAAATTATCTGGGGGGAGGCGCGATAAATCGCGTCTCTACGACCGGAATCCCCTGCTACTATCTCCCTGGGTATCACAACAATTTATTCCATTCCCCTCCGCCCTACCCCCAACGTAACTGCTCTGGTCAGTATCTTAACACCGTGCTTCCTCTTAATATGATCCATAGCCTGATACAACCGGATGCTTTCCTCTGTATCGTCAAAAAGACTGA
>JAOUKG010000472.1 GCA_029882725.1 Cyclobacteriaceae bacterium | reverse complement strand
CCAAAACAGGCAGAATATCTTCTTTTTTTCCTTTTCTTATTTCCATAATTATGCTAAAACTTGATTAATAAGTGCCACAGTAAAAATGCTGAGTAAAAACCAACCGATAAAACCTTCCAAAACACACACATACCTGGCGAGTCCTTTGGCCGGGATATTCCCAAAACCCAAAGTGACAAATGAATTAAGACTTAAAGTAAATGCATTTACCATACTGAGTGAAAAACCTAACAAAACGGTTAAAAAGGGCTTGATATACCCTTTGTCGTTTTTTTGAATAAACAATTTAAAATCAGATACCAATTTACTTTTTGAGGTCACATCCCATTCACTGGGAAAAAAGAAGTAAAAAATCGCAAAAATAATTATCACATAAACCGAAATAACCATTGAAAGAGCCGGATCGGTACCATGGTTGGTATATACTTTCAATAGTACCAGTAACTGCCATCTAAAATAATTGGCAAACCCTCCTTCATTCTGATAAATATACTTCAATCTACGCCTCTGAATTTCTTTCATTTCAGCATAACAGGCATTGGCCGATTCTAAATCGCCACGGGTATTATATATAGTGTATAATGATTTATAGCTGTAAATCAGTTTTTCAAATGCATTTTCATTTTGAAGTTCCAGATTATTTTCACCCCTATAGGGTATTACCATTTTATCTTCCTTATCAGGCATGACCATAACATCCGGATTACATTCAATCAAAGCCGACCAAAAATCAGTATTTGATGATCTTACTTTTTCAAAAACAGTAATTTTATATCCTTGAAACTGTTCCCACCTCAATAGGTTAAAAAATTCAGGAAAAATGAGGTCATTAAAGGCTATGTAGGAGTCAAAAGTGTTGTTGGCTAAAATAAATCTATTTTCAATAGATAGCCCGGTGAGATCCAGTGTCGATTTGAAACTATTATTTTCCATAATCAACTCGCCCATTAATCCACGAAGATGAACACGTTGATAAGAGTTGTCGGCTAAAAAATTATTATCTTCAAATACAACAGGCCCACCGTTTTCCCCTTTAAAATCCAACTGTAAATTGTAATAAAAACCACGGGAATAAGTAAGAGAATCACTTAATATCTCACAAGAAAACCCGGAAGCAGGAAGGAAAATACATTTCGAAATTTTAACATCTTCCTTTATAATATTTGAAATAAGACTTAAAGTGCCTTGAAATTCAGACTCATCCAGCTTAATATAATCGGTTTCATTAAAGTTAAGTCCTACTGGATAGTGGAATTTTGAATCCAGGAGTCGAATATTGAAAGCTTCATTTTGTTCAATATTTACGACATTGAATTCACCTTCCAGCACCAATTCATTCATTATAGAATTGTAAATATTCAAGGAATGAACGAAATAATAATCTACAAATTCCACACTTCCCTCAAAAAGGCAATTTCTAATAACTAGATCCCGGGTTACTACCAGCTGGTCATTTTCGTTAAAAAGTTTATCTCCATATTTAGAACGCAGGTACTTGAAAACCTTGCTCTTTGAATTGTACTGTGGAAGAAATAATATTCTCGTATTTTTAAGAATCAAGGGCCTGCTCAAATTTGGATCAACAGCCTGTTCAATGAGTTCGTGAAAGTAAATTTCGTTTGGATAATCTTGCGAAAAAACTTCGTTCAGCGTAAAAAAAAATATGATTCCTGAAAGAAAGAAAGATTTGATTCTCATAAAGGGAATTTAAAAACCGAATTTAGAAAAAACATCGGCAATAGACAAAAATGAAAATTATTCTTCTACAGGCAGTCGAAATGAGAATACACTTCCTTTATTTGGTTCACTTTCAACCTTGATTTGAGTTTTATGCCCTTCCAAAATGTGCTTTACAATAGCAAGTCCCAAACCGGTTCCGCCCTTTGCTCTGGATCTACTTTTATCTACCCTATAAAACCTTTCAAAAATCCTGCTGACATCCTCTTCTGGTATTCCAATTCCACTATCCCTTACCATAACAGTAACAAAATGGTCTTCGGGCTTTATGGAAACAATTACCTGCCCGGACTCATTGGTATAGTTTATGGCATTTGAAACGAGGTTGTTAATAACTTGCTGAATCCTTTGCCAGTCACCGTAAACATTTAAATCTTTATTTCCTTTGGGTAATTTCAATTCCAGGGAAATATTCTTACGGTTTGCTTTATCTTCAAATTGGTCGATGATGTCATTTAATAGTTTTCCAATATCAAAATACTCAAAATTCATCCTGATATCACCTGTTTCAATTTGAGAGAGGATAAGCAAATCCTGAACCAGCACATCAAGTCCATCCAGACTTTTAGCTGCTTTACTCAGAAATTTTTTCCTTACTGTTTTATCCTTTACAGCTCCATCAAGTAGAGTATGAACGAAACCTTGAGCGGCAAATATGGGCGTTTTCAATTCATGGGAAACATTAGCGATAAATTCACGCCTGAATTGCTCCATCCGCTTTAATTCATCAATTTCCTTTTGTTTTGTCGATGCATAAAAATAAATATCTTTATTAATTTGATACATGGGACTGTGAATATTCGTATTCCCTGATTTGAAGTCCTTAAAATCTTTGTTTTTAAGTTTTTCTATCAAGTTTCTTACTCTTTTTACTTCACGAAACACCAATGTTTCAAGACTAATAAAAACAACCATATAGGTAATGGTAAATATTCCCAGGAATAAAAATCCTAAAAACACACTACTAGTTACACTAAAAACACTAACCAGTATGGTAATACAAACAGACAAAACCATAGCCAGTAAAAATGCAAGGACTCGTGAGTTAAGTATCATTATTTGTCGTTTCTACAAATTTATATCCAACACCTTTAATGGTAGTTATATAATCATCGCCAATTTTTTCACGTACTTTTCGTATGTGTACATCCACTGTTCTTTCCACAACATATACATCCCTACCCCAAATATTATTAAGTAATTCTTCCCTTCCATAAACTTTATGAGGGTGCATAGCCAAAAAATACAGCAACTCAAATTCCTTTTTAGGAAGGTTAAACTCAATTTCTCCCTTTTTAACTGTATAACTATTTTTATCAATAGCCAAATCTCTTATTTTAATTATTTCAGGTTCCGGATCAGCAACTGTTTTTCTTCTTAAAACTGCCGAAATTCTACTCATAAGAACCCGGGGTTTTATAGGCTTGGTAATATAATCGTCCGCTCCAACATCAAAGGCAGCAATTTCCGAATACTCTTCCGACCTTGCGGTAAGAAAAAGTACAAGGACTTTTGACAAACTCGAAATGGTTCGTATTTTTCTGCAAGTTTCCACGCCATCCATAATAGGCATCATAATATCCAACAGAATTAAATCGGGTTGAAATTCTTCCGCAATTTCTATAGCCTTTATTCCGTCAGAAGCTGTTTTCACTATATACCCCTCCTTTTCAAGGTTGTATTCCAGTAAATCTAAAATTACTTCCTCAT
>JAOUKG010000012.1 GCA_029882725.1 Cyclobacteriaceae bacterium | reverse complement strand
TCAGACAATAAAAGGGTACGACAGGGAGCATTTCGTGGAGAAAAAAATATAAAAGATAAATTATAAAAGATAAAATTAAAGGATAAAAGATCTGGTGATTTGAGTTCGTGGTAGTCATTTTTCAGACTGAGAACTGAGATTTTCAAGGAGATTGAGATTATGATTTAGATAAAGATTAAAGAGTTGAAATGGAAATGGAGCATTATCAGACAATTCGAACGATCCCGGAGGAATCCTATATTTGTAGCGATCTAACGCATTATATGTTTGTAAAGACCTATCACATTATATGTTTGTAACGACCTATCACATTATGTGTTTGTAACGACCTATCACATTATGGCTACGACCCCAGCGGGGTCTCATATTTATAGACAATCCAGCATTCCATAAGAACGACCCCAGCGGGGTCGAACTCAACTATTGTTATCAAAAAACCATACGTTTTGCTTGAATATCTTTGTGGCTAATTGTCTGCATCAGGATTTACAGGATTTTAGGATTAACAGGATGGGGATGGGCGGGAGGAACAATGGGTACTTTGGCTTACAAGGCGAAATATAACCGCTCCCGAATCCTCCGGGTATAACAACCATCAATCCGAAAAATCCCAGTTCAGGCAATTGAAGGACCGGATGGACATCCGGACCAACAACACAGGACAACTCTCAGCACCTAAAACTTGAGAAAAACCAACCTTGGACATCCGGTCCAACTCATGAGAGGTGTAAATTATGATTCAATGACCGGACGGACGTCCGGACCAACTTAGACGTGCGGACCAACTCAGAGGTCGGGACCAACAACACAGACCAGCAACGCAGGATAACTCACAGTTCCCTAAAACTCAAGAGGGCTAATTCTTAAAACTGATAATTCGGTAAAATAAAAAAAGGGTAACCACTACAGTTGCCTTTTTCAACTTAACCCGGAATATTCACGAGCAATCTATTACAAGCCCATGAATAATCCGGGTTAAACCTATATCATATAGAAATTTGGAATTGTAATTGATACATTCCTTTTCGGGAAGTGACTGTTACATCGCCTGAAGGTTGTTGTTCAAAAACCGGTCTGTTTTGATAGTTAAAAGTGAATTTTGAAGCATGAGTGCCGTGAATAAACCAGTTTACTCCGGTTTCAATCATCATCATATTATCGGTTAATCTATCAAAATTTGCATACTGAGAGGCAATGTAAGGTTGCAATGAACCTCCATTTGGCAACATGTCTTTCTTAATTAAATAACCAAACTGCCCATAAAATACGTTACCCGTGCCTAGCATTGGAAAGGCATCGCCCGCTCCATTGAAGGTTCCTGCACCATTGGTTCCATTAGCAGGGTTCATCACCCCTACATTTCTTATATACCCGGGACCATAATCCAAATGATGAAAAGAACCATACGCCGTTATTGCATTTCCCTTTTCTTCATTGAGCGGTGCATCATAAAACACATCCACAGCCAACAAGGTCATTGGAGTAAAAACCGTATTAAATGTGTTGTCAAGATGCCACATTGCATCTTTTTGATGTTGGAAACCTGCACCTATATTAAATACTCTTTTTTTACCCAAATGGGTGCCCGTTGTATAGGGTGTTGTATTGGATTCCTCATCAAGAAATTGATACATAAAATACCCTTGGGTCTGTAATTTTGGTGGTTCTTCTGAAAAATTTGAATTAAAAGATATTCCTCCAATTCCTGGGGATGCATTTTGAATGGCCATGGGTTTGGCCAATGCCAACCTGTAATCCAACTTACCTAATTTTCCTTTTGCATATACAGATAGCTTTCGCAAAAACTGATCACTCACGCTATTTGTGGTTTGCTGATACAAGGGGGCATCCAAAGAAAGAAATGACCCTACACTGGGGGACGCATATCGTGAAACCCCATTCCAACCAGACAAACCTGCACCGAGGGCGAGTTTTCGGTCAAGAGCATGGTACTCTACCAATGCATCATGAAAAAAAGCACCGGTAAATTTTTGAGATAAGTAACTAAAATTGTTTTGCCCAAATTGGGTGTAGAAAAAAACTTTATCCGTTACCTGATCATACAATTGAAAGCGCGTTCTTCGTAATCCAATATCAAAAACATTATCGACAGGGCTATTAAAGACCGTCGAACCCGGATTAGTTTCCGTATAACGGACCCATACCTGATTCAAAAAAGTAAGCCTCACGTAATGTGTACCCTCTTCGTTTAATCTGAATTTCAAAGATTGATCGCTCAATAACGGGTTTTGAGCCTTCACAAACAATACACTGCATGTGAGAATTATAATTAAGGTTATATATATTTTTTTCATTTTTATCTCATTTAATACCATTATACTTAATTGGAATTTTACACAATTCTTCCACTCTGTTTTTATTTAAATCATCTATAATTATCCCTTTTATTATCAATTTACCTGATGACAAATATCGTTCAAGAAATGAATTTTGAGAAATATAATTTACCTGATCAAAAATATACTTTCGAATTATTTCCTTTTCGTTTTCTGAAACAGATATAGTTGAATCATATTCATTCTCCCATTTTCTAAGAGACTTTTGCATGTTAATCCACTTTGCATTTTCTGTTCCATTTGTCCAGATATGCTTTATTATTTTACAATTGAAATGGCCTGCAATAATAATAGTGGCTACACCTTCATTTTTAATGCAAAAATCAAAAAAATCAATATCTTCCTTATTTTCAGGGGAGATGAAGTTTCCAAAGGAGGTGTACACAAGGATGTTCTCATTATGGATTATTGTACTCATTGCACAGCAATCATTACAACAAATCATAATGACTTTTCCCTTTATATTATTCACATAATCATTTAAATTATATTCCATGAACTACTTGGTATAACCTTCAATATGCCTGGCCAATCCTTTTGCATATTCAAGAGTATTCACAATGCCATCCGGATTTAATTCTGTTTTGGAAT
Source organism: Cyclobacteriaceae bacterium (assembly GCA_029882725.1). Lineage (GTDB taxonomy): Bacteria > Bacteroidota > Bacteroidia > Cytophagales > Cyclobacteriaceae > JAHEMU01. The sequence continues at coordinate 10,667 of JAOUKG010000012.1, read as the reverse complement.
AAACCAGTATTGCATGGCCGTTACAGTCCAGAGCATAATCATCATGAGATTCCAAATAACCTAACATACCTTCGTTAAATAATTTACGAATAGCCTGTTCATCCTTTCCCGTAAGGTGATTTTTTGTAGAGAAATTTGGGTGTGATTCAAAATTGATGTCATCCACGCCTGCTTTTTCAAGAACCTTATCAAAAAGCTGTTCTTTTTTCATTGAGAAAGTGGGCAAAGTAGTTCCATTTGCAGATAAGTAAAGAGCTGTTAACTTTTTCTCAGTCTTTGTAACCTGCGCACCTTCGTGGATAATAAGGTCTGCAATCAGGCATTTATTTCCATTGATATCTGTTGAAATTACATTATGAACCCTATTTACTTTACTGCCTTGAAACACAGGAAAACCTCCCCAACTATCAGTATGCTCACTTCCGGGATTGTACTTCCACCCTTTTTGTTCAGCCAATTTTTGAAGTTCCTGATCGCGATTGGAAATATTCACTTCAAGCTTTTTAGCTTTAATACTAATTTCGGACATAGGATGCTCAGAAACAGGATTCAAATGATCTGTATTTATTATTTCAAATTTTCTTCCCAATACTTTCTGATCCCTTTCAAAACCATGTAAGTGATGTACTACTGTATGGTCAAGAAATGTTGCCTGACTAAGATCAAGAACCAAAAATTGTCTTTGTGCATTTTTCTGAAGATGTTTTTTCAGCCCCAGGTAGTTACTAAATGTACAAGCTCCAGCCACGGCTATCGTTGCTACTTCATTATCAATACTTTCCTTTACACTCACCTTAAACATTTCACCAACCCTGGCTCCTTTGAAAATATTCACGATAAAGTTCATAATGATACCAGCAGCGATACCAATTAACAAATCGGTGGCCAAAACCATAACCAGTGTAGTAACAAATATTAACAGTTCCGATTTCCCAATTTCATACACATGCTTAAACTCTTTAGGAGAAGCAAGTCTGTATCCCGTGAAAATCAACATGGCAGCTAAGGCAGAAAGAGGGATTAACTCAATGATGGGCTTCAATACAATCATGAAAATGAGCAGAAAAATTGCATGAAAGAAATTAGACCACTGCGTTTTACTTCCACTACCCACGTTGGCAGAACTTCTTACAATCTCAGAAATCATTGGAAGACCACCTACTAAACCCGATACAGAAGCCCCAATACCCATAGCACCTAAATCTTTATTCAAATCGGATTTTCTCTTGAACGGATCGAGGGTATCTACGGCTACGGCACTCAATAAAGATTCTATTGCAGTAACCAAGGCAATCGACATTACGGCGATCCAAAAAGCAGAAGTGGCAATTTTTCCAAAATCAGGGGTTACAATACCATCCATAACATTGGCGGGTAAGTTTACAAGAAGTTGAGGGCCTACTTTATGATGCTCACCCAGGAAAATCACTTCATGCTCCATTTTCCAATCCATTAGCAACTCCATAGGAATGGCCACTATTAATACCCACATGGGGGCAGGTATCATCTTTACAATCTTCCACTTCACTTTTGGGTAAATAATCAAAATGGCAAGTGATACTACAGCGATAAGTGCCACTTCGGGATTCGAATTAATAATTGCTGTTGGAATCTCTTCAATTACTTCAAAAATTTCGTGCCCATGAGCTCTTACGCCTAAAGCAACAAAAATTTGTTTCACCATAATAATAACCCCGATAGCGGCCAACATACCATGAACAGCGGAAGTCGGGAAAAAATCCCCAAACTTCCCTGCCTTCAACAAACCAAATAAAAGTATAATTAAACCCGCTACAACAATTGCAGCTAATGCATAATGATAACCGGCCACATTATCGCCTTGTCCTAAGGTTTCTATGGCCGCCAAATTCACAACAATAAGCCCCGCAGCAGGACCTGTAATGGTTACAAAAGATCCGTTTACACGGGAAACAATTAATCCTCCAACTATTGCAGCAAACAACCCAGCAATAGGAGGAAAACCAGAAGCAATAGCAATTCCCAAACATAAAGGAAGGGCAATAAGCGAAATGCTGAATCCCGCTTGTAAATCATCCTTCCAGTGGGCTTTTAATCCGGCAAGTCCAGTTTTTGGTGTATTTTGATTAAACATTTTTCAACTATTTAAAAGTTCTTAATTCATTTTGTGTAATGGGAAATCCCGGAAAAAATCAGATTTATTGATTCTTTTTCCTTCGGGTCAAATCCAGGATTCCATTGATAAAAGTAAGTGGATGAGGCGGGTTGCCCGGTACGTATAAATCGATAAAAGACTTGTCAATAAAACTCCTGTCAAGGGCCTTGCTTCCACTGAAAATACCTCCGCTTATGGCATCTACTCCTACCAAAACCACGATTCGGGGTTGTGGTACTGCTTCATGACATATTTGAACTGCTTCCGCCATATTTTCAGATATAGGTCCTGTAATGACAATACCGTCGGCATGACGGGGAGAGGCCACAAACTCAATACCGTATCTACCCATATCGAAATTCACGTTTCCACAAGCACCAAGCTCCAGTTCAGCACTGTTATCGCCGGCAGCTGAGATTTGTCTCAACTTCAATGATCCTCCATAAAAAGAACGAATTTCCTCCCTGATCAAATCGGGGTTCATAGTGATAGGATGAACATCACTTTCTTTCACAATAAGTTTGCTTCTATCATTGGAAGCTATTTTATGGTCGTTGGTGAACTTGATTTTATCGGGAAATGCCAGGGCACACTCACCACAAAACGCACATTTTCCCATATCAATGGAAATAGGATTTGCCGAGATTGCATCTACGGGGCAACAATTAACCAATGCATCAACATCAACAGTTAAATCAGGATCAATTTCCGGGCGTCCCCTGAATGGGGCTGGCACCACAGCTTTTGTTACATCGGGAATAAATTGTTTCCCTTGATTTATTACGATTTTAACATCTTCAATAATCATAACTTTATATTTTATAGGTCGTGCCCGCAATAGGACAAATCATAACTTTTATTATTAATAGGGAAGTCGGAAATTTCAAGGTCCCGTAGAGACAATTCCAAAGATTTCCAATTGTGCATGGAAGGATCTTTTACCTTATAGTGCGAAATTTCCCCCTGTTTGTCGGTTACGGCGATGTGACAAACCTCACCTCTCCAACCTTCCGTTACTGAAACTGCAATGCTTTCCCCTGCCCATTTCAAATTGGCAGCTGGTACAGGTTGGGTGGGGGCAACTCTGGCATTAAGTTTTTCCATAAGGTTTCGAATAATGACCAAAGACTGCTCTACTTCCAATTTTCTCACCATACCCCGCGCATAAACATCTCCCGATCCTAGCAAAACTGGTTCATGTTTCAGATCCCGGTAAGCGCCAAAAGGTTGACCATAACGGGAATCCCTTTTTAGACCTGCCATTTTTGCAACCATTCCAACACCCCCCAACAAGGAAACTTGCCTAGTGGAAACAGCACCTATACTTTCAAACCTTTTCAGTACACTGGGAAGGTTGAAAGTCCTTTCTGCAATCTCAGTGAACTTCTTTTCGAAATCGTTAAGAATACCTTTTAGCTTTTGCTGAAGTTCCTGTGTTAATGGATAATTCGTTCCTCCCACTCTTATAAGTCCTTTTCCAAAACGATTTCCAGACCAGGCCTGAGTGAAATTAATTAGGGGAGTACGCAAAGCACCAAAAACAGCACTACCTAATTGATAGGCTACATCGGTACAAAATGCACTTAAATCACCTGTATGAATGGCCATCCGCTCCAATTCCAAAGCAATAACCCTTTCTATTTCGAGGTTTTTATCGACCGTAATATCCCCCAAGGCTTCAGCTAATTGGCAAAAAGCAAGGTTATGACCTATTGCGGTATCCCCGGCAATACTTTCTGCCAGAAGATTACGTTGCAACAACTTTTTCTTTTCCAAAAACAGAGCTTCCACCCCGCGGTGTTGCCATCCCAATTGAATTTCAAGGTGAAGCACAGTTTCCCCGTTGCACAGAAACCTAAAATGACCGGGTTCAATAACCCCCGCGTGAATAGGCCCTACACCCACTTCGTGTAATTCATTGCCTCCAATTTTATAGAAAGGATAGTTATTGATCATTTTTTTCCTGTCTTTTCTATTGAAAGCATATCGTACAGGCTTCAACCAAGGATGTCCTTCAAACGGAACCCCGTGGTTTTCATGAATTTCGCGTTCAAAAATATGCATAGCCAAATGTTGGCCGGCAATAGATTTAAGAGGGAGATCAGGTTTTTCCAGTTCATGAGATAGAAGGAGAATTTCCTTTTCCTCATCTGCAGAAATAGCGCAAATAAATTTCAGTTTGTTATCGAAAGGAAATGCATAGTATGAAAGGCAATGATTATTTACATCTTCCAAAATTTGCACCACCTCCTGATAAAACACTTCATATTCCAGTACAGGGATATCCTTAAGGGATATTTTTTGCTGATTTTTAATGGAGGTCAGCCTACCTGATGTATTATATTTCTTGTTCATAATATTTAAGGTATAATTTGAAGAGCTTGTTCAATAAACCCCATAAAAAAGTCGGGCCTTACCATTCCCAGATAAATACTTGCTGCAAGTAAAATAAGCTGACTTCCGCTTTCCCAGGGAGACACCGAAGAAATCTGAGGTTCTTCCACTCCTTTTGGGACAATAAAAAGGAGTCGGAAAATGCTTTTAGAGAGGTTGAACATGATCAATGTAAGCAGTAGCATTACACCAATAGACAGCCCTATGTGTCCTGTTGAGATAAATGATTTAAAAATGAGGAATTCACTTATAAATAATCCCGACGGCGGTAAAGCTACCACTGAAAGAAGAGCCAAAATAAGGACAAATCCACCTACTGGATTTTTATAAAAATAACCACCGGCAAGACCATCCATTTTGCTTTGGAAAAACCTGTGAACCTGATCTATTTGATAAAAAAGGCTTGATTTAACCAATGATGGAAGATAATATGCAACAAAGCCGCTACATACCCCGCTTTTCCCATCGCTACTGCCAAAAGAATTAAACCGGCATGTTCCATACTGGAATACGCCAAAATCCTTTTGTAGTTTTTCACACGAATCAGATACGCTGCAGAAAATAAGATGGAAAGCACACCTGTAATGATCAGTACATTGTGCATCCAACCCTGAATGGAAGTACCCGAAAATGCAGCATAGAACCTGAATATGGCTAAAAACCCAGCATTGAGCAAAACACTTGAAAACAAGGCTCCAATGGGCGAAGGCGACATATCTTTGGCGTCTATATCCACATTAAACATGGGAAAAACGCCCATTTTCACACTAAACCCTGTTAATATAAATAGAAAACTCACTTTCAACCATGTAGGATTCATTTGTTCGGCAAGTGCCCGAATGGAATCAAACTGAAAGTCCACCGAATTTGTCCCCTGGGCCGCAACACTTAAAAACAGAATACCTGCAAAAGCCAGAGTAATTGATACAGAACACACAAATACATATTTCCAAACTGCCTCCAGCGCTAGTTTGTCGCGATCATGATAAATCAATACAGCTCCGGTAAGTGTAGTACCTTCAATAAAAGCCCACATCAAACCAAAATTGTTGCTCAAATTCACACCAGCCAATGCAGCCAGAAATAGTATATACACACTATTATGTATGGAAACAGTGCGATCGGTTTCTTTCTTCTTATTGGCATACGTGCGATAATGAATGGCAGTAAAAAAGCCAAGCACAGAAATAATAGCCAGAAAAATAAGTCCCAATGCATCTGGTTTGATCATATTGAGTTGCACTTCGTCAATATGCAAGTATTCATAAAAATTGAAAGCTATAGAGCACAAGGTAAAAAGAATCACAATACCATGATTGATTTCCTGTTTTCTCACAAAAAACGCCAATCCCGACGCTATTAAAGTTACTATTGCAAATAAAACTATCATCTCTATTAGTCTTTAAGTTCAGTTAATTGGTCGGTTTCCACATCCTGGAAGAACTGACCTATCCTATTTAAAAATACCGTAAGTACTAGTACGCTGGAAAAGATATCCAACAGAATAGCCGCATTTACCAACATGGGCATATTACTTCCAACAGCAATGGCCATCAGGAAAATACCATTTTCTATAACCAGAAAACTGATTAGATGTATAATGATATTTTTGTTAACAGTGATAAATAAAATTCCCATGATCATGGCAGAAATAGCCGCAGTGAAATACTGGATTTCCAAATGGGCATCTTGTTGATTGTGACTAAACACAAAACTCAAACCTATTACCAGTGCAGTAATAATGACCATATTAAACCCTTTGGCTTTCCTGTGGGTTTTGTTGTTTTTCAGAACAGAAATTTTGTTTCTCTTACTGATCCTGTATAACAACCCTGGCACTATGATACCCTTAAAAATCAAGGTTTCGGCCAAAATCAATATTAAATGAACCACATTGAGTTCATGCAATTCAAAAATGGCAATTCCAAACAGCAGCAATCCTTGAATTCCAATCAGGTTAATGTAGTTTTTTACATTAACCGAAAGTGCCAGATAAAAGAGCGTGCCAAGAAAAATTATAACAAATAATGAACTCATAATTAAATAGTTTTAGTTATAAAGAAAACGGCGAAAAATGCTATCAGAGCAATACCTGAGAGGGTAAGGATAAACTGCGGGTTATAGATCATTTTCAACCTTGCCCGGAAACTTTCCATAAATCCAACAGTAATAGCGAATAATGCCTGAATAACCACGAATGCCAGGGCCGATAATTCAAAACCAAGATGCATCGGGGGGATTACTAAATTACCGATAAGGGCTCCAAACATGGCAAATTTTAGTGCTCCTGTAATTTGAATTAACCCTAAATCAAAACCGCTATTGTCAAGAACCATAACTTCGTGAACCATGGTAAGCTCCAAGTGTGTTTTGGGGTCATCAACTGGTAGTCTGCTATTTTCAATCAATGTAATTTGAATCAGTAAGTACACGGAAATAGCCACATACAGCCAGGAAACATAGTTTTCGACATGAAAATGAGTAAACATTTCATAGAAGGAAGTATAACCACTTAACATCACTACCGAACTAAGAACGATGAAGAAAGCAGGCTCTACCAACATTGAATACAATGCTTCCCGATTTGCTCCCATCCCTTCGAAACCACTTCCTGTATCCAATGCACTTATGATCATTAAGAATTTCCCAAATGCAAGCATATAGGCAAACATTAAAAAATCACCTTCAAAAGAAATCAGACCTTGTTTGAAATTCCCGAAAGGGATCATTAGGATGGCGCCTAAAACAGAAGCCATATAAATGATGGGTGCTACCTGAAATACAAAGCTCGTAGTTGAACTATAAACGCTGCCTTTTTTCAACAACCTCAAAATGTCTTTATAGGGTTGAAAAATACCCGGTCCCTTCTTGCCACTCAATTTGGCCTTGGTGATAGAAATCAAACCAGGAAATATGAGTGCTCCAATAAATATCAATAATAAACTTATCATAGTATGATTATATTATGTTCAACAAAGTCAACAGAAACAGTGTCAGGATAAATACCAATGGGTAAATCAGATAATGCTGAACCTTACCTGTATGCAATACGGCAAAACGCTCCATGGTTTTTAAAATCCAGGCAATTCCCTTATTGATAATATTATCCTCAATTTTATCATGGGAGTGACTTACAAAAGATCTGGCCGGAGCAAATATTTCCTCCTCGGAAAATGATTTGTATTCAGTTTCAGAACCTACCACTGGTTTTGTTAATTGCTTGTAGTTATCTGCATAAGATGTCGCTGTATATTGGTGTACTGCAGGGTCGGCACCGGTATAACCACAACCCCAGGTAGGGCCATATTCTACAGCTACGGTGCTCTGTTGTTTCTTTCTCATAAAATAGAGAACAACAATCACTAAAATGAAAATTCCAGAAATAATACCCACCTGACTAGTGGTATGCATGGTTTTTGCAAACACATCTCCACCTGAAGTAACAAACATACCCACCACTTCACTGATTGGTTGTAGAAATAAGTTTGGCAATACACCAATCATTACAATTACAACCGCCACCAACAGTTTAGAGAACAACATAGATCCATCGGCTTCAACAGGTTTTATTGGAAACTCACAACGAGCTGAACCTAGAAAAACTACTCCAAAAGCCTTTGTAAAGCAGAAAATAGCCAAACCACCAATCAGTGCCAAACTCGTAATACCTCCTAAAAACATAAGAGACATGTTCAAATTGGCACTACTCAGGCTCTTGAATAATCCACTGTAGATTAGAAATTCAGATACGAAGCCATTAAATGGAGGCAAACCGCAAATGGCCAGAGCTCCCAAAAGAAAAAATATAGCTGTTTTCGGCATTGACTTGATCAACCCACCCAAGGAGTTAAGTTCACGGGTGTGCGTTGATTTATAAACTGAACCTGCACCATAAAAGAGGAGGGACTTGAATAAAGAGTGATTGAGTATGTGAAGGATACCTCCACCAAATCCCAAAACGGCCAGAGGGTGATTTTCAGTAGCAATTCCAATCAGTCCCAACCCTATTCCTATTCCTATAATACCAATATTTTCAATACTATGGTAGGCCAACAACTTTTTCAGATCATGTTGCACGATAGCCATCATCACCCCGTACAATCCGGATAAAATAGAAATGATCAAGATAAACACTCCAACTTCCATCCAGTCTGATTGCAAATGAGTCAATACCCTTAAAATTCCGTAAATACCCATTTTTATCATTACACCAGACATTACACCTGAGACATGTGACGGTGCTGCCGGGTGGGCATGGGGTAGCCAGGCGTGTAATGGAATAAAACCTGCTTTAATTCCGAAACCAATGAAGAAAATCAGAAAAAGCCAGAAATTTCCATGCGAACCGAAGACCTCGAACAGTTCATTGGAAGAAAATGCTACCCCCATGGAATCGAAAGATATGGTTCCGGAAAACTCCCCGGTGAATAAAAACCCTACCAACAGAAACAAAAACCCCACATGCATCTGTATGAGGTAGTTGATACCTGTTTTTAGAATATCTTCCTTTTCGGAATCGAAAATTACGAGTAGGAAAGACGATATCGTCATTAATTCCCACACAATGAGAAAATCCAATCCCCCACGTACCATTGTAACCAACAACATGGAAAAATACAACCAAACATAACTGAAATAGTGAATGGACATCAAGTGTTTGTTTTTGGTTTTCAGGTAGCTTTTAAGATACCCTTTTGCATAAAGCAACCCTGTTAACACTGTGAAATTCACTACCAGTATAAAAAAAGCTGAAAGCTTATCAACAACTATCGGGGAATCGCCCGATATCATTGAAAAAGGAGACAAACCCTGAAGTTCAAATCCATAAAACAACGCCAACCCGGCCCAGTAGCTGGTAAAAGCAATGGTAATTGCAACCAGAGCCAGTGAAATGGTGTGTTTGAAATTATTAGGTACCGTAAATATTAGTATAGCACTAATACACAGTACCCAAAGAGGCACAAATGAATCCATTAAGTAAAATTTAAAATGTAATGACTAGATTATGACTATCCGATTTGGATAAGAAATGGGGCTTTTAACAAGCCAGAGGCAATAAAATATTATATGAGAAAAACCTGATTAAGCAAAAAGGTTTCTTCTTTATAGAAAAAAGCTGTAGGAAGCTCTATTTTCTTAAATGGGTGTAATTTGAAAGGATTGATAAACAATACATTTTCCAACCTTCCACTGTTAGAAACATCCGTTTTCTTTTCGACCTCGTCTTTTTCTTTAGACTCTTCCTCTATTAGAAGAGGTAAAACTGCCTCAAAAGGCTGAGTTGTTTTATTTGTATGATTAAGATGTAAACCCTGATATGGGTTCTCAATCAGAGAGGGGGTTTCATCGGCACATAAACCAAGAGGGATACTGGATGTAAGGAAGAATCCAGTAATAAAAACAAGTGACAATATGAGTCTAAAATGCGTTTTAATCATTTCTTGGAAAGAATTTGCAAATCTATAGATATATAATCTCCATTTGCAAATGGATGTATCGTTTTTTTTATAATAAAATAAAACCGGTAGTATTTGAGAGTTGGGCGGTAGGTGGGGAAATAAATTTGCGAGTTGAGAACTTGAAATTGTGATTTGTGAAGACACCCCCCCTCTCTGTTGGAATCAAGGTGGGGATTGGGATTGAGAATGAGAATGAGAATGAGAACTGAGAACTGAGATTTTCAAGGAGATTGAGATTATGATTTAGATAAAAATTAAAGAGTTGAAATGAAAATGGAGTATTATCAGGCAATTCGAACGATCCCGGAGGAATCCTATATTTGTAGCGATCTAACGCATTAACTCACGACCCCAGAGGGGTCACATATTTATAGCAACCTATCATATTATACCTACGACCCCAGCGGGGTCGGATATTTATAGACAATCCAGCGTTCTATACTAACTACCCCGGAGGGGGCGAACTCAATAATTCCTGGCAAACAACCATTCATTGTGCTTGAATATCTTCGTGGCTAATTGTCTGCATCAGGATTTACAGAATTTAAGGATTAACAGGATGGGGATGGGCGGGAGGAACACTGGGTTTGTTTGCCGGAGGATTTTAACTTTTTTCTTGATTTTGTCCGTATTGATCGATTATTTGTCAACCTATTTCAGGATGAGACAAGGAAATAAAA
>JAOUKG010000470.1 GCA_029882725.1 Cyclobacteriaceae bacterium | reverse complement strand
GATGTAGGCTTGGATTAATCATTGCTAAAATAGGCGTTTAATCAACGGTTAAATATTTCTTTTCTTAGTATTATTGCATTTATTTTCGTCCATGTTAATTAACCTGTCCATAAAAAATTATGTCTTGATTGAGTCTCTGCAAATGAGCCTTTCCGGGCAATTGAATACAATTACCGGAGAAACCGGTGCAGGAAAATCTATCATGCTTGGTGCCGTGGGTTTATTACTAGGAAACAGGGCCGATACAAAAACCTTACTCTCCATAGATCAAAAGTGTGTAATTGAAGGCCTTTTTGATATAAGTGATTATTCCTTAAAGTCAAAATTCGAAGAACTTGATCTGGATTACGCAGCTCAAACTATAATAAGGCGTGAAATTGCACCATCAGGAAAATCGAGAGCATTTATAAATGACACTCCCGTGTTATTAGATACTTTGAAAGATTTAGGAAATTACTTGCTTGATATACACTCTCAGCACGACACCCTTCTACTTGCGGAAAGTCATTTTCAAATGGATATAATAGATTCCTTTGCAGGTAATTCCTCCGAAAAATCTACATATCATAATAGCTACCAAAAATACCTTTCTATTGAAAAAAGATATAGGAAGCTCAAAAATAGTGCTGCAGATCTTAAAAAAGAATACGATTATAATAAGTTTCTTTTAGACGAACTGGCTGCTGCAGCTCTCCAAAATCTGGATTTAAATGAATTGGAAGAAGAGCAAAACTTGCTTGATAATGCAGAAGAGATAAAGTTATCCTTGAATCAGGCAATTGAATTGTTGGATGGAAATGAATTTTCTTCCCTCCCTGCACTGGGTCAAACCCAACAACTGGTTAATAAACTTTCCGGTTTTAGTGAAAAATACAAAAATCTAGCCGATCGGTTGCAAAGCACATATATTGAATTGTCTGATGTGAAAAGGGAAATTGAAAATGAAGAATCCCTTACCGAACACGACCCGGAGCGGGCATCTCAACTCTCAGAAATTTTAGGCAATTTATACAGACTGTTTAAAAAGCATAATACAAACTCCTTGGTTGAACTTCGTACAATTGAAGAAAGTTTGGCTGAAAAAGTATCTTCTGTGGAAAACTTTGACCTTGAGCTTGAAAAGTTAAAACTAGAAAGAGACTATGCCTTTAATGAAGTTTTGGAGCACGGGACTAAACTCACTGAATCGCGAATTCAAATTTCGGAAATGTTGTGTACCGAAGCCAAAAAAGTACTACACCAACTTTCAATTCCCGAAGCAGAATTAAGGGTGCAACTTACTCCTGTTGAACCCGGACCTACTGGTTGTGATGATATTCGATTACTCTTCAGTGCCAACCAGGGCATTCCTCCTCAGGAACTAAAAAAAGTAGCCAGTGGAGGAGAATTCAGCCGTCTAATGTTCACTTTCAAATACATGATGGCCGGAAAACAAGCCCTACCTACCTTAATTTTTGATGAAATAGATACAGGTGTTTCCGGGGAAGTTGCGCGCCAGCTTGGAATAATGATGAAAAAAATGGGCAAAAACCATCAGGTAATTACAATTACACACCTGCCGCAAATAGCTGCTATGGGAGAAAAACATTTCTTTGTGTATAAAAAACCTGGCCTAAATTCTACAGTTAGCCAAATCCGGGAACTAATTAGTGAAGAAAGGATTACCGAAATTGCAAAAATGATTTCAGGAGACAACCCTTCTTTATCGGCTGTAGAAAGTGCAAGGGAATTAATTGGCTAACACATTTCATTCATTTACTTCTCCAAATGCAAAAACAAATCTAAAGACGTTTCCGGACTTTCACTCAATAAATAATCCTCTGCTGTAATAGACAAAACCAGACTATTATTACCTGACTTCAACTTATTTCTATTTAGCCTGTTAAGCAAATCGTAAGGAATACGAAGAAGAAAAGCGGGAAGTCTGTGTTGTAAATTTAAAATATCGAACCTTGTGATTTTTTCTACAGACCTTTTATTCTGGTCATAGTATTCCATCACTTTATCATTGCCCGCTATACCTTTCATTTCAACTTTACTAAAAATTGTGGATGCCAATTTTGTAAGTTCACTTGCAGTATATTCCCTTATATGCCATGGATTACGGGTAAGGGTCATGATACGATTGGGGGTAGTAATGAAAGCTTTTCCCCCGGGTTTTAGAACCCTATAAATTTCAGATAAAAAAAGTGCGTCATCTTTAATGTGTTCTATCACCTGAAAACTAACAACCACATCGTAAAAATTATCAGCAATTTCTCCAAAAGGAGGAATAAACATTTGCCTGAACTTCCCTTCAGGATACTGCACTGCCAAAGATTTTACCACCTCTTCTATTTTATCAATGGCAGTAAAAGATTTAGCATTGGAGATCATAAGACCAACCCCACGTCCCTCACCACAACCCACTTCCAGCACATTTTTTCCTTTTACACTATCAGCAATTAACTGATACGGTCTTAACAATCGTTGGTGTATGGGATTATCGGAAGCGATTTGATCCGATGCAATTTCAGTTGTATACAAAGCCATATTGGTCGCAAATTTAAATATATACTTCTTATGTACAATTTATAACCAACTATAATTAGTATCTCTTATTATTACTTTCAACTATGGTATGAATATTGTTAAATTTATACCTATGCGTTGGTCCTGTCTTTTTATACTTTATTTTACGCTTTCATATAGGGTTTTCCCGCAAGAATCTCCCGACAAAATCAATATGGCTTACTTTTATCAGGCTGGAAATGAATTGTTGATTGATTATGTTTACACCACTGATAATCTTTTACGAATAAGTTATAAATACAAAGACCCCTTGCTTCTCTCTGTGTATTATGTTGCATGGGAATCTGAAAAATCAAAGAAATCTGTTAAGAACGAGTTACTCACTTCTGCTTGCAATGAAAAGGATTGCCTGCTAACCCTACAACTTGATTCATTTGCGAATGAGAACTACCACACCTTAATTTTTCGTGATGAGGAGTCGAAACATGAATATGTTTTTCCAATTATGAAAAACATAGGTACCAAATCTCCAATTCTTCTATCAGATTCAAACCTCGAATGGTTGCCCGATAGGTTTTTAACTCCAAATACTTTTGTTACCCCTCAGGCATTAGACAACAGTGCCCTCATATTTGTATATTATTATAATGACAGTTTTACACCTGCAGGCCCCCCAACAGGGTTGAGAAAAGGACAACCAAACATTCAAGCCGATTCAACTTTTACTGTTTTATCGCATACTGCATTTGAACTTTCCAAACCTGGTCTTTATCTAATGCAAACAGATACCAATTCTGTGAATGCCTTTTCTATATCTGTTTTTGAAAATCCCTTTCCTGAATTTAAGACGTTGAAACAATTGATTGGTTCCATGGAATATCTTTCAACGGCTGAAGAATCACAACTTATAAAAGAAAAGGAACCCAATAAAAATACCTTTGAAGGTGCCT
>JAOUKG010000469.1 GCA_029882725.1 Cyclobacteriaceae bacterium | reverse complement strand
CAGAAAACTAATGCCTACCTATGAGGAACGACTAGTTTGGTGTACAGGCGATGGGCATGGATTAAAAACTTTTCCTGTCAAAAACTTCACAATGGGTGCTTTAAACTGCTGGGAAAACTGGATGCCTTTGGCAAGAACTTCTTTGTATGGGCAGGGTGAAAATCTCCATATTGCACTCTGGCCGGGAAGTGTTCGGAACACAGAAGATTTGACCCGATTTATTGCTAGGGAATCGAGATCATTTGTTGTTTCAGTTTCAGGACTGATGAACAAAGAAAACATCCCTGAAAACATACCTTTTTCAAAGGAGTTAAAAGAAAAAATGCCCGAAGTTTCAGCCGATGGAGGTTCTTGCGTTGCGGGTCCCGACGGGAAATGGGTTTTGGAACCTGTTGTAGGTAAGGAAGGCCTTTTTATAACCGAAATTGATATAAAAAGTGTTTTCAAGGAACGAAATAATTTTGATCCCACGGGGCATTACAGTCGTCCCGACGTATTGCAACTACAATTAAATTCAAAACGATTGGGAAGTATTGATGAGTTCAATGCCGTATAGTCAGTATTTGGTGTTAGGTTAAAATGTTTTTAAATAAACAGCAATGCCTGGTTTTATAAAAGGATTTGACTTCAGGATCAAAAGCAGATTTTATACCGTAGGGATATATATGAAGAAATGTTGGATTATTATGATCCTGCACAAAATAAGGTTAGAAAAGACATGAAATAGGAGAAGAAAATTGGCAAGGACCGGATGGACATCCGGACCAACTCTCAAGGTGGTAATAGAATGAGGACTGGGTGGAAATCCGGACTAACTCTGGTTGCAAAAGAATGGGGACCGGGTGGACACCCGGACCAGTTCTCAAGGGAGTAATAGAATAGGGACCGGATGGATATCAGGACCAGCTCTCAAGGTGGTAATAGAATCAAGGACCGGATGGACACCCGGACCAACTCTCAAGGTGGTAATAGAATGAGGACCGGATGGATATTCGGACCAACTCTGCAGGGATATACTACTGGATATTCCAAACCAATTAATAACTAGTTCAGATTTAGAATCAATTTAAAACAAAAAAAGGCAACCCCGAGAGTTGCCTTTTTTATTATAAGATCATATAATTTTATGGCGCAGGTGCTAATATTCCTGCAACAACGTGAATTACACCATTTGAACCTGTAGCTGCAGATTCAGCCGCTAATTGTCCGTTAGCCGTCTGATCTCCATCTGAATCCAATACTACACCGGAATTAATACCTTTTGTTGGATCCTGAGGAGCATCAGTTAACAAAACTGTAAGTGTTCCTCCACTAAGTGTAGTATTGCTACTGGTTCCCACAAAATCAGTCCATAACACTGGTACAATATGATTTGATAGAATACCATACCATTGTGCATCTGTAAAGCTATCAATAGTATAGGGCCCGCCTGGAAGTGAGGCAAATATTGCATTTACCTGAGCGAATACGGTGTATTTAGTACCCGATTTATCTGCAAGTTTTGATGTAAGTGTTGGCAATGTATTGGCAGTAGCATAACCATCAGCCTTTGTTACAGCATCTGCAAACAAAGAAAAATCTTTTCCAAGGAATATAGATTGTCCCACGGTACCCAATAAAGCCACTATTTCTACACCAATTGAATAAGGCACTAACACTTTATCAATAATATGAATAGTACCATTGGTAGCTTCAATATCGGCTGTGGTAACAGAAGCTTGTGAAGTAGCACCTGATTTCAGCAACGGACCATCGATAACATCTATTTTCTCACTATTGTATGAACTTGTAAAAGAACCTCCGGATACAATCTCACTACTTGCCACTTTAGAAGCCAAAATATGGTATTTTAAAACAGCATTCGCAATATCATCACGAACTGGTGAGAAATCGGGAATTCCCAAAACTTCTAATAAATCAGTAAGCGCCTGGTCACTTGGTGCAAATAATGTCATAGGCCCGGCCCCTTGCAAATCTGCATCCAACCCTTGATTTAACATTTCAGCTTCAAATTTTCCAAGATCTGCATTTTCAACAACCAACTCCCAAATATTTTTGGTAGGTGCAGGAGTTTTTGGTTCACCAGGCCCACACGCCGTAAAAACAGTAAAGACTGCTATCAGGCCAAATGCCAATAAATTTCTTTTTAATTTCATAGTAGTAAACATTTAAGTATATTAAGTTTAAATATAATCTATGAAAGATAGGGATTATTTTTTCAATTTTAAAATATATTCCGGTGAAAGAATCATTAACCGAGTTTCAATTCCAAATTAATAACCTTAGATTCCATTAGTTCCATAGTTGTCTTGTTACTTGCAAACCCATATTCAAAAAAATACTTTATTTGTAAATAAATCGAGTGCAATGAAAACGAAAACCATTCAGGGGCATCCCTTTATTGAGTATAAAAGAGACTTCTTTTCTGAAGCTGAGGTAACTAAATTCTCCAAAGAATATTTAGATTTTTTTGAAAAAAGGAGAACTGTTCGTGATTTTTCCAACCGACCTGTACCTTTAGATGCTATCGAAAACATTATTCAAATGGCCAGTACAGCACCATCGGGTGCGCATAAACAACCCTGGCATTTTTGTGTGGTGAGCAATCCTGATTTAAAAAAGCAAATAAGAGCCGCTGCCGAAAAAGAAGAATACGACAGTTATCATGGAAGAATGAATGATGAATGGGTAAAAGATCTGGAACCTCTGGGAACTGATTGGCATAAACCATTTTTGGAAATTGCTCCCTATCTTATTATAGTATTTAAAAAATCCTATAACGTGGATAATGGACAAAAATCACAAAATTATTATGTAAATGAATCCGTTGGAATTGCCTGTGGTTTTTTACTCACAGCCATACATCAGGCTGGTTTGGTGGCTTTAACCCACACGCCCAGCCCAATGAATTTTCTATCGAAATTACTCGAAAGGCCCACCAATGAAAAGCCGTTTTTATTAGTTCCGGTGGGGTATCCTGCAGAGGAATGTTATGTGCCCGATATTAAAAGAAAGCCATTAGACCAAGTGATGGATTTGTATAAATAGGGCTATTGTATCTATCCAAAATAACTAAAACAAAATATCCTCATAAACACCTTCACTATACCTTTTACAGGAAATATGTCCTGATAAAGCATTGGGTTTAAATAGTGATTTTCCAAGAAGCATTCGCACACATTCCTGAATACCTTCTGTAATAGAAGGATGAGGGTGCACACATTCGGCCAATTCTTCAATTCCTTTGTCCATAAAAATCAATAAAGCCACAGCTTGAATAGCAGATGACGAGTGATTTCCAACCACCCGCATACCTAAAATTTTCATCTCATCATCGTCTGTCACCAGGAGTTTGATAAAACCCTGAGTATTTCTTTCGGCCATAGCCCTGGAGATACAACCGTAATCCAAAACCACCACTTTATATGATATATTTTTAGCCTTGGCCTGTTTTTCGTTTAGC
>JAOUKG010000468.1 GCA_029882725.1 Cyclobacteriaceae bacterium | reverse complement strand
CATGACTCAATGTTTACTATACAGGAAAATGACAGGCGATGAGCAGTTTATTGAAATGGAAACAAGGCTTCGAGATTGGTTGTTTGGGGTAAACCCCTGGGGTACTGTAATGATTGTGGGTTACCCGGGTGTTAAAGATTACCCTATGGATCCACACAGTTCCCTGAATTATTTAAAAGGATTTCAAACGGATGGAGGATTGGTAGATGGCCCTGTTTATGGCAATATTTATTATAATTTAAAAGGAATAGGACTTCAAGAGCCCGATGAATATGAAATGTTTCAATCGGCCAAAGTGGTATATCACGATGATGTAGGAGATTTTAGTACGAACGAACCTACAATGGACGGTACAGCCATGTTAATGTATTATTTCGCCTATTTATCCCGATAGACAGCAATTTGGGTTAAACATGATGTTTGTTATAAAAGAGACACCATGCATGGTGTCTTTACGGATGTTTTAGTACGTTCAGGATTTCTTCGAAAACGGGGCCTTCGTGCCATTTTGTGCCACCTGTTTTGGAAAACAATACCTCTTCACCTTTTACAATTACTGTAAAGGGTAGTAGTTGTGTATCGAGGGTATCGGGTATTGCATCTGCATTATAAGAATAGAAAGGAAGTACAGTGCCAGTATTTTCGGCAAACCTTTTTACTTTTTCAATTTCTTCGTAGGATGCAATATAGAAGTCCATTTTATCTCCTAACTTTTCTTGTAGTAGTTGAATAGATGGCATTTCACGAATACAAGGAGTACACCAGGTTGCCCAGAGATTAATGAAACTTGTTTTATTGGGATTGAGTTTAATTTTATTTCCATTTAAATCAATTAATTCAAGATCACTGAAATTTAATTTTTTGGCTTGGTTTATAACCTGTGATTGGGATTGAATTTGATTGATTTCTTTGTTATTTGTGCTATTACAGCCCATTAGGGTAACAAATAGCGCAAAAAGAAGTGCGTGAAATGTGTTGGAAAAGGAAGCTTGAATCATGGTTGAATTGTTAATTGAAAATCAAATATCAAGGTTTGTGATAATATTTCATAAAATTGTTTTGAATAAATGGATAGTAGTACATTATATTTGCACTCCCAAACGGGAAAAACAATCAGCTAACACAAACGGAGAGGTGGGTGAGTGGCTGAAACCAACAGTTTGCTAAACTGTCGTACCTCTCAAGGGTACCGGGGGTTCGAATCCCCCTCTCTCCGCTCAATGATCCCGTTTTCAACGCACTTAGTGCGGGGTACCAAACAAAAAGACCTTCCGGAGCTCGCTCCAGGAAGGTCTTTTTGTTTGGTACCGCTTTTGCGCAGCAAAAGTTGAAAACGGGATCATTGAGCAGGCTCCCCTCTCAGGGAACGGCGGAGCTAATCCTCCCACTTAAAGGGAGTTTTCTGGCGGGGTAAATTGTCTGAATCAGGATTCTCGGGATTATTGGATGGACAGGATTAAGTGGGAATGTGGTATTTGGTTCAGGATGGGTGGTGGTTTGATGCTTCATATACGAAAGAGATAGGGGCAGGGACCGGATGGGAGTTAGAACCAATTTGGGTTCGTAATTATGAGCATGTAGGGACCGGATGGACATCCGGACCAACCTCAAGGCCGGATCTGTTAAGCAAGGACCGGATGGACATCCGGACCTACCTTAGGGGCAATCTCAGTGAATGGTGCAGATAATTTTTTCGTCAAGGATTTAAAACCCCGGCCATTTTTCTTAATAAGCTTAATGTAGGATCATTGGAATCTTGACCTATTTCCCAGATCATCATGCCCCTGTAGTTATTGTCCCGGATGTAATTGGACTTTTGCTCTATGGCAGGTAAACCATCGTAGTAAATATTTCCCCACTGGTTTACCAATGCCGCAGCCGGGTCAAGTGCTATGATATTGATATAGGTAATGGCTGCTCCTCCATTATCAAAATCCCTCCCATAAAAAGGGACTCCTAAAATTAATTTAGACTTTTCCCAACCTCTGAAGTTTTCCCAGTAGGCAATACCTGTGCTTGAGGATGTATTACCACTACCAATGACCTGTTCAAAAGCAGAGTGGGGTCCGGGTTCAGCAGACCATGACCCTGAAAAATTATAGCCCATAATGTGTATGTAATCTACATATGCTTCTATATTATTGCTAATGTTTTGTCCACCGTAGTTTCCAGGATATACGTCCATACTTATTTTATATCCATAAGGCCTGAGTTGTAAATCGAGTTCTTCCATAAACATCGTAAGTTTGCTATCTACGTTGCTTCCGCTAAATATTTCGTAATCTATATCTACTCCATCAAAGCAATATGTACCTAAAAGAATTAGTATGTCCTGAATGGTTTTTTCCCTATTGCCAGTCGTTGAAATAGAAGAAGGAAAGGCATCTGAACCGCCCCCACCTAAAGAAAAAAATACTTCAACTCCATTTTGATGTGCTGTTTGAATTATATCGGCTATTTGGGAAAGGTTGCCGGTAGTAAATCCTCCTGTTGCCAGAGGCGTGGCAAAACTATATATAACCCTTGTTAATTGCGACCAGGGAATTGTATGTATGGGTAGGCTTAACTGTCGGTAATAGGGATAAAAACCAATTATTTCATGTGTAAAAGCTTTCGGTGTATAAACTTCGGTACAAATTGGGGGTTCGAAAGGGGTTTCAATGGGGTCATGTTTACACGCATTGAACATAGATAAAACAACTATAATTTTAATTACTACTTTTAGGCGCTGTAGATTCATTCTATAGTTAGTAGTTAAAGTTTTTGAATAGATAAAACTTTATATTTCAATAAATTACATTATTAAATGTACAATATATAATTCAATAATTGTGTTGAATAATGAGTGTTATTTTATGTTCAAATTAATAAATTACTGTATATTAATAATATTTATATTTATAAAATAAAGTTGTATTCCAAACGGAAACATTATAAATAAAATGGCGTTATTGGAGGTGAAAGATTAGTAAACCAAAAATTATAATTTGCATATAATGACAAATCCAATAAAAAAAATAACTAAACTTAGTTTTCCGTGGGAAACCAATGATCCTTTTCTGTTTTGTGTACATCATGAAGATCATTATCCTTCCGGAAATGAAAAAATGGGCCCTGCGGTATCACTTTCAAATAGAAGTCTTGGAAATGATTTTGAAGTGAAAGATGGGTTTAGAATGTACCATGGTCATACTGTACCTGGTTTTCCTGCTCATCCCCATCGTGGTTTTGAAACTGTAACTATTGCTAAAAAAGGATTTGTAGATCATTCGGATAGTTTAGGAGCTGCCGGTAGATTTGGAGAAGGTGATGTGCAATGGATGACTGCCGGAAGGGGAGTGCAACATTGTGAAATGTTTCCCTTATTGAATGAAGAAAAGGAAAACCCTTTTGAAATCTTCCAAATCTGGCTTAATCTACCGGCAAAAGATAAACTCACCGAGCCGCATTTTGCCATGTTGTGGAAC
>JAOUKG010000465.1 GCA_029882725.1 Cyclobacteriaceae bacterium | reverse complement strand
GAATAGGGTTAATAGACTTATGCGCACCAGCAATTATTTCAAGATCATTTGAAACGGCAATACTTTTACCTTTGCCCAAAACCAAGTGGTAATCATATCTAAATAAAAATCGATGTCTTCCGTATAATTTTATGTCATTGTCAGAATACCCTCCAAAATTACCCAGACCAAGAAATTTATCGTGGTAAAGTAAATAACCTACATCAAATGAGTGAATCAAATATGGAATATCATCCTCATCAAGCTTATTAAGTCTATAGTTCGTTCTTAATTCTGTTAAATTTGTAGAGTAATTTCCATTTTTACGGTTTAGCAGACTGGAAAGATTGGTTTGATCATCGATAGTACTATAGACATTTTCACATTCTACTGAACCATCTTCATAAATTTCGGAAAAAGCACAACCCGATTGTCCATTTGAATAGTGTCCACTTTCTAAAGAAAAACTGAGAAAACGATTATTCGAAAGCCGAAATAATTGTTGAGTACCTAAAAATACACGATATGAGGGCATTTTTACAGGCAATGAATTGTCGGTGTACATTCGCAAATGAGGCTTCATCGAAATATAATAGGCTTTAGTGTATTTTTCTCCATCCATTAACCCCTTCAAAAAGTCATTGTACAGATTATACTTCATATTGGGTTCTGCTTCAAATAGAATAGTTTCGTCCTTGACATAGCTTGAAAGAATACGAATGTTCGGATCCTCTCCTATTGGATAAAACAATGCATAATCATTGAAATCTTTTTGAGCAAAAATTAATTGATTGCATAAACACAAACTTAAAAATAAGAACACATTAATGGTTTTCATAATTACGAATATTTTAAAAAAGTATTTTCTTTATTCTAATTATTTTATCCAATAAAAAACCGTTGCTACTCAATTTAGAACCATCAGATATATGATTATGAAACAACATAAAGTTTACATTCAACGCTTTAAATTCTTTTATCAATTCTCTTGTGTTTTTTTTTGAAGTAGTTTCAATAAAGAAGGTTTTTTCAACAACTTCATAATTCAAATGCATATTTGATAATACAGATTTAACAGCCTCCAACTGTTGCTCCGTATGATTGTATAGATTAAAAATATTGCCATATGCGCTCATTATTGAGAATTTATTATGGATAACGGATATAGTTAAACAAACTTCAGCTCTTTCTTTCTGTTAATCAATACCCAAGGTTGGGCATATTTCCACTTAAAGTTCATACAGAATAGATTGTGATTAAGTGACTAATCTGATATTTGTCTATTGTTACACAAATGTAAAATGCCCAAGCTTGGGTATTTTATTCACTTTCATAAATGACTATTTTTATAAGAATAGTATCCTGAATTTTAATTTAATAAAATCAGAATAAAATTTCATGAATTACAACATAATAAACAATTTAATGCAGTAATATTCTTTTTAATTATAAACATGTGTTGGTTAACTTTCACCCCCTTAAAATCATGGACAAAAACACACTCAATGCTGATAAAGTCATAGAAGAGGAATTAAAATACCTTGGTCTTAATGGTGAAAGTAAAAAAGGTATTGCCTTTTCTGGAGGAGGTATCCGTTCAGCTTCTTTTGGCTTAGGTGTTATGCAGGGTTTGGTAGCCAACGAAAAACTGGAGGAAATGGATTATATGTCCACGGTTTCCGGAGGGGGCTTTTTAGGTTCCGCATTGACTTGGGCATTACATCGGGAGGAGGGAAATGCAGGAACCAAGTCGAAAAATTTCCCACTTGGAGAGAAGAATGTGGGTGGAAAAAAGGAAGATGAGGGTAAAAATAAATTGCTTAATTTCATTAGGCAGCACGGCAATTATCTATTCCCAACAGGCCCTTTAGGCATTTTATCCTTTGCAGCTGTGGTAATAAGAAGTATCCTTTTATCTCTTTTTGTTTATGGCAGCTTTCTTACTATTCTAATGATCATTTTCTTAAGATCTAACTTACTGAGTTCTTCTGCTTTAACTGAGTTTATTGATCTTCAATTTAAAGGTTGGTTTGTACCCCTAGCTATGATTTCTCTTGCCCTATATCTCCTTTTAAGTTTTGGTTATTCCGTAAGAACCTTTTTTAGTTCTTGGGGGGATATATTAAACAAATACCTAAATTTCATTATAGGGCAAAAGGTTATAGGAGTTTTATGGAAAACAAGCATTGTTTGCGTCTTGATTGGGTCTCTTCCTTATATAATTGATTGCTTAAAAAACTTAAATATAGTTATTGAAACGGCCACAGGATCCACCCTATTTGGGACGTTAGTTGGTCTTTGGCAGTATATAAAAGCTCAAAAAAACGATAAAAGTAGTAGCACCACCAATGATTTATTTATTTATCTGGGAGCCTTTTGTTTAATATATGGCCTTTTACTTTTATCCTATCTCTTAGCCATCAATTATTTCCTTCCCCACAGTTTAAAATCCATTCAATTCTCATTATTGGTAGGTGTATCTTTGTTATTTGGATTAATTGTAGACCTCAATATGATAGACCCTCACCGTATCTGGCGTGATCGTTTGATGGAGGCATATATGCCAGACAAAGATGCCGTGAAAGAAAACAAATGGAAACCTGCGAAAAAAGCAGATCAAGCTTTTATGGAAAACATGTGTAATAAAAATAATCCAAGGCCTTATCATATCATTAATACAAATCTCATATTGGTAGGTTCAGGCAAAAGCAAATTTAGAAATCGAGGTGGGGATAACTTTATCATTTCCCGATTGTTTTGTGGAAGTGATGCTACGAATTACAAAAGCACCTCTACGTTCCAGAAAAAGGGAGTTAGAAGAGGAATAACTCTTCCCACGGCTATCGCAACCTCTGCGGCTGCACTAAACCCAAATGCCGGGTGTTCAGGAGAAGGCGTTACCCGAAATTCCATTGTTTCAATATTATTATCCCTGCTAAACCTTCGATTAGGTTACTGGACAACCAACCCTGCCAAAAGAGCAAAATATCTCCCTCCCAATTTCTTTTTCCCCGGATTATTTAGTGAGATATTCCGATTTGGATTAAGTGAAGAAAAAACCAATATCCAGCTTTCCGACGGCGGTCATTTCGAAAATTTGGCACTCTATGAGCTCATCCGAAGAAAATTAAACATTATAGTCTTATCTGATGGCGGTGCCGATCCCCATTTCAATTTTGACGATCTAGCAAATGTCGTTGAAAAGGTCAGGGTTGATTTCGGGGCTAAAATCACTTTTATAAAGGGCTACGAATTAGATAATCTATTACCAGATTCAGCCGGTGATGAACAATATATAAAGAAATACGGCATTGCAAAAAAAGGTTTTGCAATAGCCGATATTTTTTATGAAAATGAAAAGAAACCTAGTGGACGGTTGTTTTACATCAAGCTTACTATGATTGAAGGTTTACCAACCGATGTGTTTAGTTACAAGGGAGTACATTCTGAGTTTCCTCATCAGTCAACTGCCGATCAGTTTTTTGATGAAAAGCAGTTTGAAGCCTATAGAGAACTAGGTTATCATATCGTTTGGAAGATGATGGAGTCG
>JAOUKG010000464.1 GCA_029882725.1 Cyclobacteriaceae bacterium | reverse complement strand
TGGATAGTTTCTTCATGACCCCCTGGGCAAGAAAAAAGCACCAGAAACTGGAATTAAAAACATTGCAGAAAGCAGATCATGTCATTTCCGTAGGATGGGAAATGGATAAAGACCTTAAAAGACTAGGAGCCAGGCATTCCTCTGTGATTACCAACGGTTTTGATCTGGACGATTTTCAAAATCAATCAGGCCACAAACCGCAAAAATCAGGAATTATAAAAATCCGACACATTGGAACGGTAGATGAACTTCGAAACCCCCGTCCCTTATTAAAAGCTCTATCAGATTTAATGGCTGAGGGAAAAATCAAAAAAGGAGAGGTGGAAGTTGAATTTATTGGTAATGTAAATCCTGTTTTGAAATCGGATGTTGAAAACAATATGGAGTGGTCTGAATTTGTGGTTTTTACAGATTATATGAGCCATAAGGAGATTATTAAGATGTATGGTAAAACCGACATTTTATTGTTGGTGCTAGCACATTCCCACAGTGCAAGGCTGAATATAACGGGTAAAATTTTTGAATATATAGCTTCAGGCATTCCGGTTTTGGGAATTGGTGACCCGGAAGGAGATGCAGCCCGGGTTTTAACACAGGCAGGTGCCGGAAAAGTAATTGCTCATGGAAATGAAGAGGAATTAAAGCTTCTGATAATTGATTATATTGAAAACAGGGGAAAACACAATCCTATTAAGCTTGAGGAGTCTCCCTTTACCCGTAAAAATCTAACCAAAAAATTGGCGAAGATAATTGACGAATTATGAAAGTCCCTTTTTATTCTACACGATATGTAAATGATCAGGTTAAAACCCTGATGTACAAGGCGTTTGATGAAGTGATGGAAAGTCAATATTTCACGGGAGGGGAGCAGGTTGAAAAATTCGAAAAAGATTTTCAGACCTATATAGGTTCTTCAAATTTTATCACTTGCGCCAACGGAACGGATGCGTTGGAAATTATTTTGCGAACGTGGGATATACAAGCAGGGGATGAGGTGATACTCCCTGCGCTGAGTTGTCAGGCGACGTTGGAACCTTTGTTGTTATTAGGTGCAATACCCGTGTTTTGTGATGTTTTATCCCAGGGTCTTTGCATTGATCCGGTAGAAGTCGAGCAAAAGATTACATCTAAAACCAAAGCGATAATCGCGGTCCATTTGCATGGAAATTGGTCAGACATGAAGTCACTTGTTTCATTGGCAAATAAATACAATGTCAAACTTCTGGAAGATTGCGCACAGGCCCATGGTTTGAAATTTGAGGATAAACATGCAGGAACTTGGGGTGATGCCGGGGCCTTTTCTTTTTACCCAACGAAAAACCTGGGTGCATTAGGGGAGGCCGGAGGCATGGTTTTTAAAGATAAATTGGAAGGGGAAAGAGCCAGAAGGTTGCGAAACCACGGGCAGAAAAGCAAGGATGTTCATATTGAAGTGGGAAGAAATAGCAGAATGGATACCCTGCAGGCAGCCTTTTTATCTGTAAAACTCGAATTTTTGGATGATTGGAATTTTCAGCGAAGCCAATTGGCGGCTTATTATAGGGAGAATTTAATTGGTAAGGTGAAATTTTATTCAGGAACTACAACAGTATGGCATCAGTTTGTAATTGGTGTTTCCGACCGTGAAAAAGTACAAGAATATCTGAAAGAAAAAGGCATCGGTATAGCCGTTCATTATCCCTATTTACTCCCTGACTTTATTGGGTCGGAGGAATTTTTTCCCATTTCTGCAGAAGCGGTGAAAAGTATGATTTCCCTGCCTTTATATCCGGGTTTGACCACCGACGAACAGGAGTATGTTATTAAATCACTTTTGGGGAAATAATTAACTGTTTCATAAACAAGCGACGGCGAGATTGTTTTTTTTCTGTAAACGTATAATCCCTACGGGATAAAATTTACCTTTTTCGAAAGATTTTCAAAATTCTTAAAATTAAATCATGCAGTTCAGGGGAAGGCCTGCTCCAGAGGATTCCAGCGAAGAAAAACAAACTTACAACCGAAGAGCGAATTAATATATCAACAAAAACGGAAGCTGATTTAGGGAAAACAAAACCCAAAAGGAGGGAGGTTGCCAGGAGCAGTAAAACTTTTAAAGTTTGCACTGAAAAAGGCTGAATTCTCAATTTTAGCCATAGAAATACAAATTTTGCTATATTAAATAAAATTAATGCCAGGGCCGAGCCCAATGCGGCACCATTGATCCCATAAAGTGGTATAAAAATAAGGTTGAAAACAATGGACAAAACGGCCAATACGCCCAATAGTACCATGTTGAACCTGAAGTGCTTGGACATAACAATGATCTCACTGTTAATTCCCGCCAACATGTCGAATAATCTACCAATGCCTATAAAAATGATTACATATTTTCCGGCCTCGAAAGTGTCTCCTTTTGGCATAAAGGCAAAAATATTATCCAAATTGACCCATAAACCAATAAAAAGAAGTCCTCCAATGATTAGTTGGTTGATACTACTTTGCTTGTAAAGAAGACTGATTTCATGGAGTTTGTTATCGTCAAAGGCTCTTGAAACCAGAGGTAAACTGATTTGGTTGATGGCCCTTTTCGGGAATTCAATAATTACAGCAATATAAAACACTGTGGTGTAAAGTCCATTAAGGTCCAAACCCAACATGCCTGTAACCATAATACTGTCTATTTTTCCAATAATTAGCATTCCACTGGTGCCTAGAAGAGAAAAAAGGGCGAAAATTAATAGGGAAGAGAGGTCATATTTAGTGATAAAACTAAAATCAAAGCCTAAAGAAATTTGTTTTAAGTACAGAAGGTAGCTAACAATAGCCAGTGTCATGGCGGCATAACATGCCACTATGGAGATGATGAACTGATTAAAGTTAATGTACTCGAAAAAGTACAAGAAAAGAAAAAGGGCAATCAATAATCGAAACAGAACATCCTTTATGAAATTGGCGGCAATAATTTTGAGAAGAGACTGAGCGTAAGCTACCAGCAGGTTATAGATTACCAAAAGAAAGGTAATCAATAGAACTTCAGGGATGTATTGGACGAAATTGGCCGCCTGGTTCTCGAAATAAGAGATTATGTATGGTTGGAAAAGAGTAAAAAGACCATAAAAAAGAATATATCCACCGATTCCAAAGACCAATATAAGACCTAAAAACCCTTTTCTTCCTTTTTCAGAAAGAGCAGCTTTAGGATAAAATCTGATTAAGCTATGAGTAAGACCAAACTGGGCGATGGGTACCATTAATGCAGCCATATCCTGCAAAGTCCGGGTTGTCCCTATCTGGGATAAATCCATAAACCGTGGGTACAAGTAAAGAATATTTATATATCCCAGTACTGCTCCTACATAAAGTAGAATGGTGGTGATTACACTTTGTTTAGCAACTATACCCATTATGGTTTAAACCAGATTGTTGTATCGGTGAGGCCGTTGGTGGTTTTCACTACGGGCCAATCTTTTAAAACATTAAATATAGGCTTGTATCGGCTTCTTTCCGAATTATCGAGAACGAGCATTCCTTGTTTTCTCACTTTTGGAATG
>JAOUKG010000463.1 GCA_029882725.1 Cyclobacteriaceae bacterium | reverse complement strand
GGTACTTCTGTAGCCTTAATTATGTTTAACAGGCTTGTTCAACTTACAAACCCTGTTTTCACAAGTTTGGTGACTTACCTGATGCCCATAGTGGCAGTTGGGTGGGGGATTATAGATCACGAAGTTATTAGATGGATTCATTTAGTGGGGTTAGGAATTATTGTCTTTAGTGTTTATTTGGTAAACTCCGGACAACGATTAAATAAATATTAAGACATCTGTTTTTTGTCTTGTTGATCCATACTACAAATTCTATTAAACAAAAGAGGTTTTAAGGTGATAGTTGTATATAAGTACAACCATTCTTTGGTTTATGTAGTCTTTGTATTACAGGTATTATCAATTCAATAATTGAAAAAATCAAAATGAAAAAGTTTATTTTTATAGTTGCTATTTTCTTTGCCATTTCTCTTCAATCCTGTTTAAACGATGATTGTGGAGAATGTTTTTCACCGCCAACACCTTTTTATTTTCAGTTTGTGGATAAGATAAGTGGAGAGAATTTGTTTACAAATGGCACATTGTCCTCTGATGATATAGTGGTTTTGAATACCGCTGATGGAAGTCCTGTGCAATATTCATTTGTTGATGAGAATGATTTTGATTTACTAAAAATAAATACCATTGGATGGGAAACTGAAACTGTTAATTACAGTATTAGAGTATCCGCTGATTACCTATTCAATCTAGGGGTAGATACCGAAAGAGTAACCTCAGGTTGTTGTACTTATACAATTTATAACGATGTGACTATTGATACTTTTGAATTTGAGTTTGATCAGGTTTACGGCGTGTATAGGATTTTCATTGTTTAATAAGAGTTAAAAAGCATCTTCAAAATGGGTTACAATCAGTTCGTTGTCCTTCAATTCCACTGAGAGTATATCGAACCGTATTTTTCCCTCCCAGAAAATTTTCTGAATATAGTATTCTGCTCCAAGTTGAATTTTTTCCTTTTGTTTTGCTGAGACGAATGTCTCCGGAAACCCAAAATCAAAAGTGCTTCTGGTTTTTACTTCACAGAAAACCAATGTGTCCCGATTTTTTACGATAAGGTCTATTTCCGATTTTTTATGTCTGAAGTTCATTTCAAGTAGCTCGTATTTTTTGTTTTTAAGAAATTCCCAGGCTTTATTTTCACCTTCTTTCCCAAAGTTCTGCCTAAATGTGTTTTTCAAGGGTTCTCCTTTCTTTAACCTATATTATGAAATGGATTATTATTTGTAGATTTTATTCCGTTGAATTTAATTATTTGATTCCTAAGGGAAATAATCAGGGATCATATTAAACGTTTATCTTTTTGAAACAGATAATAATTTGTGTCTTATTTATTTATTGAATTTGTAATTTTACAGATATGGAAAACATCAAGGATTTATACCCACTAAAATTTGAGACCATCTTCAAGGATAAAATCTGGGGAGGCAATAAAATTAAGTCGATACTTGGAAAGGATTTTGGGAGTCTTCCTAATTGTGGTGAAACGTGGGAGCTAAGTGGTGTTGATGGTAATGTTTCTGTGGTAAAGGAGGGGCCTTTGGCAGGAATTTCGCTTAATGAACTTATTTCCATCTATAAAGAAAAATTGATGGGAACGAGGGTGTATGAAAAGTTTGGGAATGAATTTCCCCTGCTAATTAAATTTATTGATGCTAACGAGGATTTATCTATTCAAGTGCATCCCGACGATGAATTGGCTAAAAGAAGGCATAGTAGCTTTGGAAAAACCGAAATGTGGTACATTATGCAGGCAGATCCCGGTGCATTTCTATATGTTGGGTTCGATAAATCTCTAAGCCATGAAGAGTATAAACATCATATAAAAGAAAACACCATTTTGGACGTGTTGCACAAGGAGAAGGTGGACGCGGGTGATGTGTTTTTTATTCCTGCAGGAAGAGTCCATTCCATAGGAAAAGGTATTTTATTAGCCGAAATACAACAGACCTCTGATGTTACATATAGAATATACGACTTTGAAAGGAAGGATAATCAGGGGAATACTCGCCAATTACATACTGAGGAATCTGTTGACGCAATAGATTTTCGGGTATTGCCTGATTACAAATCGCCATATAATTTCAATTTAAATACTTCCGAAAAAATAGTAGAATCCCCTTATTTTCAGACCAATTTATTGGAAATTGATGCTGTTTATGAACTGGATGGCCATGGAAAAGAGGCATTTACCATCCTAATATGTATGGAAGGGGAGGCTGTACTATCTGGCGAAAGTGGTGATTATAACTTGAAAATGGGAGATGTAGTATTAATTCCTGCTTGTTTGAGTCATGTGGAACTTTCTCCTCGTAACAAATGTAAAATATTGGAAACCAAAGTGCCTTGAAAAAGTGAATATTATTCTGAATAAAAATATTGAATTTGAAAGCCTGGGGTTGAAAGATTATCAGGAGGCCTGGGATTATCAGACAGAATTATTTGAGAAAACCATTGGTGTGAAGTTGCAAAACAGAAATAAGAGTGATGAAGAACAGGTAAAAACTCCGAATTACATACTTTTTTGTCAGCACCCACACGTTTATACTTTGGGGAAAAGTGGTAAACAAGAAAATTTGCTGATTAAGGACGAAGAACTGAAGGAAAAAGAAGCCAGTTTTTATAAGATCAACAGGGGGGGCGATATTACCTACCATGGTCCCGGGCAATTGGTTGGGTATCCAATACTGGATCTTGAGAATTTCTATACTGATATTCATAAATACTTACGGATGATGGAAGATGTGATTATTCACGTATTGGCTGAGTTTGGACTGAAAGGAGATCGTTTTGATGGGTTTACAGGAGTTTGGTTGGACCCGAAGACCCCTAAGGCAAGGAAAATATGTGCTATGGGAGTGAAAACAAGCAGGTGGGTGACAATGCATGGTTTTGCTCTCAATGTGAATACTGATTTGAGTTATTTTTCAAATATTGTGCCTTGCGGGATAGATGATAAGGCTGTAACCTCATTGGAAATGGAATTAGGTGGCAAAGTGGATATCAAACATGTCGAAGAAAGGGTAAAATATTATTTTTTGAAATTATTTGAAGGTGTTGAGGACATACCGATAAACTGATTTTTTATATTGAATCATACCGGATGTCTATCCCAATCGATCCGGATGTCCATCCTATTCTACTCATTTTACTTCTTTTCTTATTCAATTCCTTTCAGGGTACCGGCCCTGTACGTCCTACTTACAAAACGAGTAGTTTTTCAATGAGCTACCTGGTCTTTATGCATCTATTTTATTGCACTTATTTCGTTTCTACGGAAAAATTAAGCCATAATTGAAATACATTTTTTTTGCATTCTAGCTTGGAGTAAAGTTATTTAAGTGTGTGATAAACGACTATTTATAACTGCTTTTTGTAACTTACAACGGGGAGGGGAAGATGCTATGTCCCTAAATAATATTCTCCTTAACTCAAAATTTTCATGCTCGGAACTTTGAAAATAAACGTTTAAATGGGCAATCCCTACAGGGGCAATTTCTATAATGTTTATCTTACTCCCCCCCCCCCTTTCCAGTCT
>JAOUKG010000462.1 GCA_029882725.1 Cyclobacteriaceae bacterium | reverse complement strand
GAGCAATTGCCGCGGTAAGTCCACCAATACCAGCACCTATTATTGTTATTTTTTTCATTTCAACCTTAATTTAGGTCAAATATACTAATAGTTTTAAAAATTAGGTCATACTTACTAAATTATTTATATTTGTATTATGAGGAATACGAAAGAGGTAATATTATCAACAGCGTTGGACTTATTTAATTCCAGGGGGCTTTCACAGGTTACATTACGGACTATAGCCGGTGAAACGGGGATAAGTCAGGGGAACCTAAATTATCATTTTAAAAAGAGGGAAGACATTATCGAAGCACTCTACTTTCAACTTGTTCAAAATATTGATGAGAAGATAGCAGGGGTAACGAATTCACCCATCAGTTTGAACTGGGTAATAGGATTATCGTCTTTAATTATGGATAATTTTTTCCAATTTAAATTTTTCCTTTTGGATTTTGTTCAAATTATGAGAGCAAGTACAACCATTCATACGCATTATCTGGCCTTGTCAGAAGAAAGGGAAAAACAGTTTACTTTTATCTTCCAGTGCCTGGTGAGGGAAGGATTTTTGAGAGAGGAAGAAATAGTAAATGAATATGCTAATTATTATAAAAGACTTCGAATTATGGGTGATTTTTGGATATCTTCTGCAGAAATATTGAATAAGAATGTAACAATCAGCATCAAGTCCGATTACTTAAAACTTATAGTAGAGAGTCTTTACCCATATCTTACCGAAAAGGGAAAGGTTGAATACCGATGTATTTGCATAGATATTTAGTATTACATAATGTCCAATATCATAATGTCCAATATCATAATGTTCAATATTAAGTGTTTCAAAAACGGATAAATTGCACAAAAACCCCGAACTTACGAACCTTTCGAAGGTTTGGAACCTTCGAAAGGTTTCGTAAAATTCCCATTTCAACTAATCTTACAGTTCAATTTATCCAACCATTTAATAGGTTATATTACCAGCCAACCGATTATAATGCTCTGGGTAGAGATAGGTTTTCTTAACTTTACTTTTTAATTTAATTCGGGGTGAATTTTATACCTCAAAAAAACGAAAAAAAACCATTATGAAATACAGAATTTTTGGAAGAACGAACTGGAAGATAAGTGAAATTGGCTACGGAATGTGGGGAATGGGTGGTTGGAAAGAATCTGACGATGAAGTATCTGCAAAATCCCTTGATCTGGCTGTTGAAAGGGGAGTGAACTTTTTCGATACTGCCTGGGGCTATGGTGAAGGACATAGTGAAAAATTATTGGGACAATTGGTAAGAAGGTTTCCAAATAATAAACTATACACAGCAAGTAAAATTCCGCCAAAGAATTTTCAGTGGCCTTCGAAACCTGAGTATACATTGGAGGAATCTTATCCTGCAAGTCACATTATAGAATATACAGAGAAGTCGCTTAAAAATTTGGGACTTGAAAAGATGGATTTGATGCAGTTTCATACCTGGGATGATGGATGGACGAACAACGATGAATGGAAAAGGGCAGTGGAGGATCTTAAGACTTCAGGTAAAATTGAAGCCATGGGAATCAGTGTGAACAGATGGGAACCCGAAAATGTGTTGGAAGCACTAGAAACAGGTCTTATCGACGCGGTACAAGTGATTTACAATATATTTGATCAGGCTCCTGAAGATAAATTATTCCCTTTATGCGAAAAACTGAATATAGGTGTAATTGCCAGAGTTCCTTTTGACGAGGGTACATTAACTGGAAATTTAACCAAGGACACTGTATTTCCTGAAGGAGATTGGCGAGGTACTTATTTCGTACCTGAAAATCTGAATTCTTCTGTAGATAAAGCAGATTTGTTGCGGCCAATAATACCGGAAGGTATGACCATGGCTGAAATGGCTTTGCGTTTCATTACGATGAATAAAAATGTAGGGACCATAATTCCGGGAATGCGAAAAGCGCGAAACGTAATGGCCAACACGGATGTAAGCGATGGCAAAGGTTTGTCTGAAGATTTATTTCAAGAGTTACGCACCCACCGTTGGGACAGAAAGCCTACGGAGTGGTCGCAGTAGATATGTGATCATGCATAAATAAAAAAAGCCGCTATAAAAGCGGCTTTTTTCGGGTGTGGGCCCTACTCGATTCGCCCCAATGCCGTTTAGTTAAGGGCAAAAAAGGCAAAGAAATCGTTGTCAATCCAGATTCACGAATCGAGATGTGTGATACCCGAACATCTGAAACGTATAAGGAATTTAAATCATTAAAATTCATCCAAAAATTGCTCTGAAAACGAAAAATAAATTATGATTCAGGTTTCGTGTATCAGCAATCTGGAGCAATTCCATTTAGTATATTATCTTCAAAAACCTCCAATAATTCCAGTACTCCTTCATCTGATGCTTTATATCCCCCAGTCTTTTCTATAAAATCAAAAGCACCTACAATATTAAATTCAATTCTATTATTAACTTCATTAATATCTTTATTGTTAAAACAATATTTAACACGATATTTTAAATTACTTTCATTTCCTAAATAATTTATTGATGCCCAATAACACATTTTCTCATTTCCACCGGTGGTATCTGTTTTTTCAATTGACCATCCGAATAGGCATTTCGTAAAACTTAAATGTTTAATTTTAGTGTGTTTTTCCAGAGTAACAACACAATATTCTATTTTTAGCAAAGAATGTGGCAGTCCCTGAATATATTCATCAACAAAAAACATTCATTGTTTTAAAAGCTAAATAATATGAATCCGTTATATTTACAAAAAGAATTGGTTATGAAAACAACACAAGCCAAAAAGCTGGAACTTCTGGAATGGTTGGCCTCCTTGCAGGACAGTTCGGTGATAGATGAACTTGTGAAGTGGAAAGAAAAACATCAAGAGATCACTGATGATCACTATGATATTGAAATTGAGGAAGCAGACGCCCGGATAGAAGCAGGAAATTACAAGACACATGAAGACGCCATTAAGGAAATCCGTTCATGGAGAGAAAAATAGTCTGGAACCGGGATGCAGTAAAATATCTTGCCCTGCAATTGAAGGAAATCAGTAAGGAATCAATTAAAAATGCAGAATTAATTGAAAATGCCATACTTTCCAGATTGGAAACAGCCATTGTTTACCCCGAAAAATACCCAAAGGACAAGTATAAAAAGAGTAACCAAGGAAATTTCCGGGCTTTTGAAACCCATAGCTTTAGGGTTTCCTATCGCTTTACCAACACACAAATAAGAATATTGCGTATTCGTCATGTAAAGCAAAAACCGAAGGAATATTAATTTTCAATGATTGAATATAAGGAAATTTTCAATCTGTTGTGATGTGGCCAGAATTTAAAATTGTTGAATGGCGGGTACTGGGTCAATGTCGTTTACTTATGAGAAATATATCTTCATTACCGACTCCGGCAAGGTCCCGGGTCTTACTTTATTTTTGTCTTTTATCCCGGGTTGTAAGCTCCCCATAATTAGGACAATTGCAATTTATATTTTTAGAAAGATCTCCCAGTCCTTTGCTTTTTTTGTGTAAGCATTAAAAAAAGTTCTGTTATTATGCTGTAGGA
>JAOUKG010000461.1 GCA_029882725.1 Cyclobacteriaceae bacterium | reverse complement strand
AAATGAACTAGAATATTAAAGTAACCCCTAAACGTAGTTATTCAACATTACCGGCATAACCAGCATCAAAACATCTTCGTTTTCATCTTTATCTACCATGAAAATCAAACCAGCGCGGTTGGGAGCTGATAAATGGAATTCAACTTTATCTGAATCTGCATTGGAAAGCATTTCAATAAGGAACTTGGCATTGAAACCAATTTCTATGTCTTCCCCATCGTGCTCGCAGGTAAGGCGTTCGTTGGCTTCATTGCTGAAATCAATATCTTCAGCAGAAACCTGAAGCTCACTGCCAGTAATTTTTACTCTTACCTGATGTGTAGTCTTATTTGCATAAATAGCAATTCGCTTTAATGAATTCAGCATTTCAACTCTATCGATAATCATGTGGATAGGATTATCAACAGGAATTACATTGTCATAATCAGGGAATCTTTCATCAATAAGGCGACAGATCATTTTCAAGTTATTGAATTTAAATATAGCATTGGCCATGTTAAATTCTACAGATACTACAGTATCTTCACTTGGTAAAGAACTTTTTAATAAATTGAGTGCTTTTCTAGGTATAATAATGGCGCTACCTTCTTCGGAAGCTATATCAACTCTTCTGTATCTCACCAAACGATGTCCGTCTGTAGCAACAAAAGTAGTATTGGTTTCACTAAGGTTCATGTAAACCCCGGTCATGGCAGGCCTCAATTCATCATTGCTTGTCGCGAAAATTGTACTGTTGATTGCTCTAGACAATACAGCAGTCGACATTTCAATTGTATAATCATCAGAAACAACGGGTACTTTCGGAAAATCAGTAGCGTTTTCACCCGCAAGTTTATAACGTCCGTTGTCTGAACTTATTTCTATACTATAGGTTTCTTCATCGATGGAAAATGTAACAGGTTGCTCAGCTAAACCTTTTAATGTTTCCATTAAAATTTTAGCCGGAACTGCAATATTTCCGCTTTCCTTTGATTCTACATCAATATCAGTGATCATAGAAGTTTGTAAATCAGAGGCTGTTACAGTTAACAGACCATCACTAATTTCAAACAAAAAGTTCTCTAAGATGGGCACCACAGGATTAGTTGTAATAACTCCATTTATAGATGATAGTTGTTTTACAAGGGCACCAGAAGAAACAATAAATTTCATAATCGCGTGTAAAGTTAATAGGTTGTTGGGTAAACTTAAACCAGGTAGTAATTATAAGCAATCTACCGAACGTTCAGGCGGTAAATTTATAACAAAAAAGATACGAATAAAACTTTGAATGCATTAATAAACCTATCTGGAGAAATAATTTCTGTTTCGTAGAAGACTTTCTGTCTTTTTTCGATCAATTATAAACCAATTTCTGTTATTTACAGTCCCGGTAAGACTATTTTTATCTTCCCGCACCCAGAATTTCAAAATCATCGCATTGTTTCCCACATCTTTAATTTTGAAAGTTACTACAAGGTTTGAAGTATCAGGGGGAACATCATTTTTTAGGTATCGGTCCACCTCTAAAAGTGAAATGTAATCAATATAGGAAGTTAGTTTACTCGTGTCAGTTTCTGCAATACCTTCAATCTTGTAAAACGAATCTGCAGTTACAATTTGAAAGGAGGAGGAAGGGTCATTATTAAAATCTACTTCAATGGCAGAAAGGTTCCTCCAATTCATTTCATTCAATATAACCGGATGTCTCCACTCGGGATCTGAAATAGCAAGTAAACCATATATATAAGCCCGGTAGCCGGGAATCTCCATTAAATATACATGCTCATTGTCCTGGGTTTTTTTTATGAATGTTGTGGAATTGGATTCGTCCCCCCAGACTTGAAAACTGGACACGGGAATGTCATTCGCATAGAAAGTCATTTTTTTTCCTTCCGTTTCCATTTTCTCCAGAATAGCTTCCTTTTGGTCTGCATTGGTTATTTCCCTGCGAATGGATATTTCCCTCACGGTAGCAAATAATAGCCGGATGTTAAGTGGATTAGCGTTGTGCTGCCCGTCTAATGACCATTTTCCAGCGCTGTATTCAATGGTGTTTATAACACCTTCTCTTTCTGCGTCAACTCTATTTATATTTTCTGTTTGAATTACTTTGAAAAGATCTCGATCGATACCTGAACTATCTGTGTTGCTTTTAATTAAAAATGCATTGACAAAAACTACAGCCAATAAAATAAAGGCTATGATCAATAGTTTTCCGTTCTTTTTCTTTTGATTATTCACCTTTTCTGAAATTAGAATACTTACGTTTTCGTAATTGAACATAAACCACACCCAACAGACATACTAAAAATACAGGTAAAAGTAAATTGATGGTCTGCCAGTATAACTTTTCCTGATTGACCTTAACCTTGTCCAGAGGTCTTATTTTTATTTCTTTGTTTCTGGCTGTAATGATTCCATTTTCATCGATAAGATAGGAAATGGCATTGAGTAGAAAACTTTCGTTGGCGAAATTCATCTGTGGTTGAAAATTAAATCTTCCCAAAGGTAGTGGTTCTCCGGTTTCCATATTTACATCATTGATGGCCAGGTCCCCGTCACCAATAACAATGACCTTGGAATCTATTCCCTTTTCAATAAATGAAGATTTATTTGCATTGGAGGGTAGAAACCTGTTTTTGTAAACGGATGTGAAAGAACCTTCCAACAACCAGGCCACCGGAATATACGATTTATTCAAGAGTTCTGGTTTTAAGTTTTTCCGTAAATCAGCTACGCTTACCTGAGCCGGAGAAGCAATAGACCTGCTGTATGTTGAGGTCATTATTAAGGGTGTTTTATGAATTCCTGCTGCTTTCACGGTGTCAATAGTATTTACAAATCGCCCCAAAACAGCATCCATATTTTTCGATAATGGATGGTTGCCATAATGAT
This sequence comes from Cyclobacteriaceae bacterium, assembly GCA_029882725.1. GTDB lineage: Bacteria > Bacteroidota > Bacteroidia > Cytophagales > Cyclobacteriaceae > JAHEMU01. Next base: position 674 of record JAOUKG010000461.1, on the reverse strand, counting down.
TTAAAACAGGGAAAAATGGCCATGGAATAGGAGTGATCTGTGGCTGATCTCCTACCTGTCCTGTTACAATTGGATACAGCGCCGCATTATTATCCTGGACTAGGTCAGGATTTATTCTTACACCATATCTGAATAACATGTCATCAAGACCCGTTTCATAAGCAAAAGATAAATTGCGTTCATGATTGGCACTGTCCATATTGGCATCCATTTGGTCTATAAGAAACAAAGCTTTGCCCCCTTTCATGATAAATTGATCCAATTTGTATTTATCTTCTTCATTCCACTTGGATTTGGGTTTGATAATGATCGCCAAATCAGCATTGGGAAGCTCAGGTTCTTCTGAAATAGTATGATTCTGAATATTGTAGAAATTAAACAGTGCACTTTGCAGTGAAAAAATACGGGCTGAATCCGCTTCCCCATGCCCTTGTACAAAAACAATGTTCTTCCTTTCCACGGAAGTGAGTTGATAAATTGTTTTTATAAGGTTGTATTCAATGTTTTCAATACTGCTATTTAGTTGCTCCTCGCCTTGAAGCCCCTGTAGAAGCATCACGCCCTTTTCTGCTGTGCCGTATGAAACAACAGCACCGGGAAATATGATTTTCTCCGTACGTTGCCCGTCACGGGTATCAATGATATTGGTGGGTTGAATTCCTTTCGATGCCAAC
>JAOUKG010000011.1 GCA_029882725.1 Cyclobacteriaceae bacterium | reverse complement strand
CATTTGATAACTTTGCTGTTTAAGCAATTGGTCTTATGGATTTTAATTATATAATACCTTCTAAAATTCATTCCCTGATTTAATAAAGAAGTTTATATATTTACGTACCAATTTATATATAAATAGAGTTTCTTATTTCATCCTCAACATCATGAAAAACCTACTAATCCTTTTTTTAATTCTTCAAATTATATCGTGTTCCTCTCCCAGGAAATATGACATACTAATAAAAGGAGGTACTATTTATGATGGATCAGGAAAGGCTCCCTATGCAGGGGATATCGGGATTATGGGAGACAGTATCGTGGCTATTGGGGAATTAGATAAAGAGGGAACCCTTACAATTGATGCTACAGGCAAGGCGGTATCACCAGGATTCATAAATATGTTAAGTTGGGCCAATGTGACTTTGATTAAGGATGGAAGATCACAGGGAGATATACGTCAAGGTGTGACTCTTGAAATTTTAGGTGAGGGTACATCCATGGGACCATTGAGTGATGAGATGAAGGGGAAGATAATGGAAGATATGGGCGATATCAAGTATGACATTGCCTGGACTACCTTGGGTGAATACCTTGAATACATGGAAAAAAAAGGTGTTTCCTGTAATATTGCCTCCTTTGTAGGAAATGGTACACTAAGGCAATATGTAATAGGAAATGAAAACAGGCCAGCTACTCCTGAAGAATTGGAGAATATGAAATATTTGCTCGATGTTGCCATGCAAGAAGGAGCTATGGGCATGTCATCTTCACTTCTCTATGCCCCAAGTCAATATGCCAACACGGAAGAATTAATAGAATTGAGCAAGGTAGTGGGTAAATACAATGGAATGTATATTTCTCACATTAGAAATGAAGGTAGCCAATTGTTGGAGGCTATTGATGAACTTATCAAAATTAGTAAAGAAGCAGGTGTATCAGCAGAAGTTTACCACTTGAAAGCCAGTGGTGAGGAGAATTGGGATAAAATGGATGATGCTATTGCGTTGATTGATTCAGCCCGAAGTGCAGGATTGCCTATTACAGCGGATATGTATACCTACCCAGCCAGTTCAACAGGCCTACATGTTCAATTACCTGATTGGGTAAGAGAGGGAGGTGTGGGTGCTGCTATAGAGCGGTTATCGAATCCTGAATTACGCGAAAAGATACTGGGTGATATAAAATTTGGTCACAGCCCGGAGAGAATATTACTTGTAGGTTTTAAAAATCCCGATTTGCGAAAATACATAGGGAAAAGACTTTCAGAAGTCGCCGAAATAATTCAAAAAACACCGGCAGAAACAATGATCGATTTGATTGTAGAAGATGACAGCCGAATACAAGTGGTGTATTTTTCTATGTCTGATGAAAATATCCAAAAGAAAATTGCCCAACCCTGGATGAGTTTTTGTTCTGATGCCGGATCCATGTCTGCAGAAGGTGTGTTTCTCAACCAAAGTACTCACCCCAGAGCCTATGGATCCTTTATTCGTGTTTTAGGTAAGTATAGTCGGGATGAGGGTCTTTTCCCACTTGAAGAAGGAATTAGAAGGCTCACTTCTTTTCCCGCCGAAAATTTAAAAATAGAAAGAAGAGGCCGTTTGAAGGAAGGTTATTTTGCGGATATTGTCATTTTTGACCCCGGGAAAGTAAACGATAAAGCTACGTTTGAAGAACCACATCAATATGCTGTTGGGGTAGAACAAGTGTTGGTAAACGGTGTTCAGGTTTTGAAAGATGGTGAACATACAGGAGCCATGTCGGGCAGGTTTGTTAAGAGGGGGAAAATGTAGGGTATATTGATTGGTGGAGTGTAATTTCTGAAATTGGTTTTTTTACTCAGTGAGTACCTCTGAATAAGATTGGGCCTCATGATTACTTTGGAAACCCATCCTTAATTCCTGATTAGGGCTTACTGAAAAACTATTTGAAAGAAAAGGCTTTATTATATATTAAATCAACTTTTCCGTGTTTTTCAGCACGCCGCAATTACACCTTTCTCAATCAACAGAATCAATATATGAATTACCTTGATATGAATTTCCTGTATTCTATCTGCGAAACCAAAATGAGGTACTCGTATTTCAACATCACATAAACTGGCCAATTTGCCTCCATCTTTTCCTGTTAACCCCACTACCGACATTCCTTTTTTCCTGGCAACCTCAGCGGCCTTCAGCACATTTGAGCTATTGCCACTTGTACTGATAGCCAAAAGAACATCTCCTTGTTTTCCCAATGATTCTACATAACGAGAAAAAATATACTCGAATCCAAAGTCGTTGGCGGTACAAGTAATATGTGTGGGATCCGAAATGCTAATTGCGGGTAACCCCACTCTGTTTTCACGGTATCTTCCTGTCAATTCTTCTGCAAAATGCATGGCGTCACTCATGCTACCCCCATTTCCACAACTAATTATTTTGCCTCCATTTTTTAAGGCAGTTATCATAGTTAGGGCTGCTTGCTCAATTTGATTTGTTTGTATGGAATCTGATAAAAATTTATCGAGTAACTCTCTCGATTCCTTTAACTCCGAAAGGATAGTATCTTGAAAGGACATGTTTTATTTTTCTGTATTACTTTCAGAGGACTCTTTAACACTGTTAAGTTTGCTTTGCATATCAAACATTTGTGCTTTATAGCTGTTTTGTTGATTTATTGCAGCCTGTAGTTGTTTTTTCAATCTGTGATTTTCTAAATAGAATAACACAGATAAAAGGATGAAAAGTATAGACCCTGTACCAAATACCCATATTGAGTCGGGAATAAGTGCACTTAACTTGAACAACTCTTCCATCTCTGTACCCCTTGTTAGGGATTCCATGTTGTGAAGATTCTTTTCATGCCTTGAATAAATGGACACAGCATAAAAACTAAAACCTATCAGGCTCATGTGAAAAGCGAGATTGACACCAAAAATTATAAGATTAAATCGTTTCATAGGCAATGGATACAAACATAAGCCTTCCCAATATATATTTTATTGTTTTTTATACAAAAAACTTTCACCTGTTTTATTATTGTGCATCTATAAATATATTTTGCATTGTACTCAGCTTCTTATAGATACCATTTTCCAAAAGAAGTTTTTCATGACTTCCCCTTTCCACAATTTTACCTCGGTCAAGTACTATGATTTCATTCGCATGTTGAATAGTGCTAAGCCTGTGTGCTATAACTATGGAAGTTCTGTTTTTCATTAATTTCGACAATGCATCTTGTACTAATCTTTCGCTCTCTGAATCTAAAGCTGAAGTGGCTTCGTCTAAAATTAAAATATCCGGATCTTTAAGTACGGCCCTTGCTATACTAAGTCGTTGTCTTTGGCCTCCCGATAATCTGCCTCCTCTTTCTCCAATTAATGTTTCGTATCCATTTTCAAGGTTTTCAATAAACTCTTCGGCATTGGCAATTCGTGCTGCTTCCTTTACTTCTTCAAGTGTTGCCCCCGCTTTTCCAAAGGCTATATTTTCAAAAACAGTATCATTAAATAGAATGCTTTCCTGAGTAACAATACCTATATGATGTCTTAAGGAATTCAGATCTATTTCCTTTATGTTCACCCCGTCAAGCAAGAGGCTTCCCGATGTAACATCATAAAACCTCGGGATCAAATCACCAAGAGTCGATTTTCCTGCGCCCGACGCGCCAACCAAAGCCACCATCTTTCCCTTTTCAATTGTAAGATCAATTTCTCTCAGCACTTCCTCCGAATCATATGAAAAACTTACATTGCTGAATTCTATACTTTTAGTAAACTCTTCCAATTTTATAGCATTGGGGGCATTTGATATTTCAGTTTTTGTGTCTATTGTCTCAAATACTCTTTCCGCCGAAGCAAGTCCTTTTTGAAGGTTGGAAATTCCGGTAGAAAAAGCTTTTCCAGGAGAAATTATCTGGGAAAAAAAGGCCAAATAAGACATAAAAGCTGCAGGAGCCATTTCACTATCCGAATTTAATATCAACATGGTCCCGTAGTATAAAATCACAATTACTATCCCAACACCTAAAAATTCCGAAATTGGAGAGGCCAATTCTCGCTTTAACGACATGCTAAAACTCAGTTTTCGGTAAAAATTAGTCTCTTTAGACATTTTATCCTGCATTTTCCCCTGGGCATTAAATGCTTTTACTACCCGCATGCCCGAAAGTAATTCATCAAAAATATTGACAATTCTCCCAACAGATCCCTGGCTATCACGTGCTTGCCTCCTTAATCTTTTGATCAATTCAGCCATTAAAAAACCTGTTACAGGTAAAATCAAAACCGTAAAAAGTGTCAATTTAAAACTGATCAGAAAAAGAGCCACAAAATATACAATGACTTTCATAGGTTCCTGAAAAAGGGTCTTCAGACTATTTAATATAGATGTTTCAATTTCTTGCACGTCATTAGTTACCCTTGCTATTAAATCTCCTTTTCTTTCATTAGTAAAAAAACCAAGATGTAATAAGGAAACTTTGTTGAAAATATCCATTCTGAGATTTTTCAATGTGTCTGCACGTAATTTTGCAGATAAAACATTGGCAAGATATCTGAATAGATTTGTTGCAAATACAGAAATTGTAATTGAAATACAGATGAAAACAAGTGCTGCTTCTTTTCCGTTTTCTGAAATTATTTTAATAAAATTAGATTTGAATAGATACAACATGTATTCCACAGTCAAATGACTTTCAGGTATCTTCAATATCTCTTCCGGGTTTACTTTATCAAAAAGAATATCCAGAAATGGAATAAGTAATGCCAGATTGAATGCACTGAAAATCACACTTATTATTGTAAAAATAATGTACCAGGGTATTATCAAATTTAATTTTTGGCCGTACCCAAATATTCTCCGAAAGTTTTTCATATCTAAAATTCTTGCTCCCTCTCTGCTATGTTCAATCGTATTGATGCACTAAAAATAGAGGTCTTTGTAGTTAGGGTAGGGTCTTCACTGTTTACGTTTCTGTAAATATATCTCGCATCAAAAAATAAATTCTGCTTAAGCATATAACTCGTGCCAAGTGTGAAAAAGGTGCTTTTATTGTTTACCCCTTGCCCAATTTTATTGTCAAATTCTTGCTCTCTGGTAACGTAACTTTTTAAAATATTCCCTCCCCAATTGGTTAAAGTGGTTTCATCACTACCATATTCACCTAATATTAACCTCGATTTAATGAAAAAACGTGAAAAAGGTTGATACTTTAAATCAACAATGGCTTCACGGAAGTTTGAACCCCGTATGTGTGCCAATGGTTGTTGAAAATGAGAGTAACTTCCATACAGTGTGTAATGGGAATAAGCATAAGGCCTTACAAGGCTTCCCTCGATTGTCAAATCCAATTGATTTATATTTAATAGATTAAAATATTTTAGGCCCACTAGTGCACCATATTTATTTCCCCACCAGCCACTTTGGTCTTTTAAATATTCTAATAAAAATTCATCCAATAAAAATTGACCATAAAGAGAAACCCCTTTGGTAATTAACCACTCTGCATCCATGCCAACTTGTACATTGTCTGCACTGCCATTTTGATGTTCTACTGCTCGGTAAAAAATAATAGGGTTTAAGTATTTGGCCTCTAAAGTTCCGGTTCCACCATCATTTGCACCATACATTATAGTTTCAAAAAAACCCAAATTGAATTTCTTTCCCAAATTAAGGCTCAAGTGATGCAGGCTCATGTGTTTTTCCGGATATTTCCCCTGACCATTTAATCCTGCAGGTACCAGTTTGTTTTCTTGTACAAATTGAGTGAAAAGATTCGTGTAATTGAACTTCCAGATATTAGTTTGAATCTTCATAAACAGATAGGGGGGGACATTGTCTGATAGCAACACCGATCGAATTCCTTGACCTATCCTAAACCGATCGTGGCCAAATTGTATGTTTATGTGCTTGGTTGCACTAAAATCTATGTAACCTCTTACATTGAAAAAATCATAACCATTCTCCTTAAACCCTTTATGAAATCCTTCTCCGGGCAGTACACCAAATTGTTGTCTGTAATCATTTACATATTGTGGAAATCTTACCTGATTTTCACTTAAATAGGAATAAAAACCTACTTTGTTATCTATACTACCCCGTACTTCAATTGCACGTGTATTTATAAAAAGAGGAAGGTCTGAATTTAATTCCTTTCCAACTGAAAAGTGCATTACAGGATTTACCCTGATCATAAATTCTTTCTGATCAATATGGTAAAAATCTGTTTTATTCTTATAAAAATGCTTTAAAACAGGCCTTTGGCTTTCATTCTCAGACTCGGTGAGATTCCAGTTGTCATTTCTTAAGTATTCAATAAGAATTTTATCTGTTTGCCTTTGTAAAAGGGCTGAATCTAAACTGTCAATTAAGACAACAGCCATTTTTCTATTGATTGGCTGAAAATTACTGTGATACCCTTCAATGTTGTAACCATTCAGGATACGATATCTATCAAGGCTACTTTGATAAAACCTGTCGGAAGGCACAAGGGTTGTTTGAGCCATCAAAACCTGACTGGTTAAGATCAATACGGATATTAAATTAAATTTATTCAAGCGTTCAAATTAAAAAAAGAAGCCATACTTTAACAGAAATAACCTCTGTGAATTATTTTTCATGCAAATTTAGTATCTTTAATTTGATTTAGTGGTAAGATGTATTAAATTTGCAGTCCTTTTTGAAAGGAGCAGTAAAAAACATTGAGATGAAAAAAGATATACACCCAGAGTACAAAGACGTGATTTTTCAGGATACATCAGCTGATATCGCATTCCTGACAAAATCAACGATGTCATCTTCAGATACCATGAAATGGACTGACGGTAACGAATATCCAGTAGTAAAAGTGGAAGTAAGTTCTGCTTCTCACCCGTTTTTCACAGGTAAGAAATTATTTGTTGATACAGCAGGTAGAGTTGAGAAATTTAATAAAAAGTATAAGAGTAAGTAGTTTATACTCAAAAAATTAGTGAAAGCTTCGTGTTTTAACGCGAAGCTTTTTTATTTTAGGCCTTTAATCCGGATTAAACCTGGTTAAATTGTATAACTAAAAAAAACTGATTCTTGAATCTAATTTTATTCGATGATCCAATAATTAAAGATTCCTTGTTACCCCTCACCTATACGCGTCCGGTAGCAGAAATTCGTGTTGGCATTCAAAAAATATCAGAAAAATGGATTCATTTATCCCAATCTGAAGTAGGTTTTTGGACAGAAGATTACCTCTCTATAAAATTTCCAGGTAAAATTTCAGACAATTGTATAATTGTTAATGGCGCAATTTGCCCCGATTCACCGTTTATTAATATAATACAAACGCTGGAAAAAGGCCGGGGTCTTAAGAAAGATAATTTTATCCTGGCTTATCGTATGGCCAGTACAGATGAAATTACACTTTCTAACCTCTACGGGAAAGTGTTGGATCAATGTGAAGAATTTGAAGGGCAAATTACCATTATTTCAAAGCCATGGCACATCTTTCAAAAAAACGCAGAACAACTCAAGCTTGATTTTGATAGAATAACCAAGGGAAGAAAATCAATGGAACTTACCGATCCATATACGGTAATATATAAAAGTGAAAATGTATTCATTGAGGAGGGTGCGCAAGTAAAGGCGGCTATTATCGATGCCGAAAACGGTCCTGTATATATTGGTAAAAATACGATTATAAACATAGGTGCCGTAATAAGAGGATCTTGGCCTTACTTGATAATTCTGAAATTGCCATGGGCTCAAAATTAAGGGGAGACTCTACAATAGGTCCGGGATGCAAAGTCGGTGGAGAAGTATCTAATTCTGTGTTTTTAGGAAATTCCAATAAAGCCCACGATGGTTATTTAGGAAATTCTGTAATAGGTGAGTGGTGTAACCTCGGTGCTGGCACCAATTCCTCCAATATGAAAAATGACTACAAAAACGTTCGGCTTTGGGACTACAGTGTAGAGAGGTTTGGAGATACGGGTTCTACTTTTTGCGGTCTAATTATGGGTGATCATTCCAAATGTGGAATCAATGTTATGTTTAATTCAGGAACGTCTATTGGGGTGGCATGTAACCTGTATAACCCAGGCTATTTTAGGAATTTCATCCCCTCTTTTTATCAAGGTTCACCACAAAAGATGGAAACCCTTTCAGCAAAAAAGGCCTGCGATACTGCACAAAGAATGATGGATAGAAGAAATTTCGATTTTACCGAAACAGACTATAAGGTTTTGGAAAAAGTTTTCGAACTTACAGCCAAATACCGAAAAAATTAATATGAGGTTTCAGGATATACCGGGAATGGATGATGTGAAGTTGAAATTGACCTCCTCGGTCAATAACAATACTTTAGCCCATGCGCAACTTTTAGCGGGTAAACCAGGGGCTTGGAATTTGCCTCTCGCTTTGGCTTTTTCAGCCTACATCCATTGTGAAAATAGAAATGACCATGACGCTTGTGGCCAATGTGGATCATGTAGTCAACATGAAAAATTTATCCATCCGGATGTTAGTTATGTTTTTCCTTTAACAAGCCAAAAAGGGGTCAAGTCTGATGATGTGATTTCAAGAAATTATTTGAAAAACTTCAGAAGCTTCCTCAGTGAAAACCCCTACCGGGATATTGAAGACTGGGCCGCATATATTGAAGGTGAAAATAAATCCTTTAATATTTCCAAAGAAGAAAGTCGTCAGATAATTCAGAATCTTTCATTAAAATCCTTTACAGGCGGATTCAAAATAGTAATAATTTGGTTGCCGGAATATATGCACATCAATGCAGCTAATGGAATTTTGAAGGTACTTGAAGAACCGGCAGAAAAAACCTTATTTCTGCTCGTAAGTCAAAATAGCGATAGGCTATTAACCACTATTTTGAGCCGAACAAGGCAAATTCAGATTCGAAACCCAAAGGATATTGAAATAAAAGATTGGTTGAAATCGAAAATGGATCTTTCTGATGAAAAAGCAGCTCAACTCAGTTTGTCAAGTGATGGCAATATATCCTCCTTGTTAAAAATTCTTGAGCAAAAGGATGATATGGTAATGGACTTTTTCAGGAAATGGTTGCTTGCATGTTATAGGCTTGATCAAAGAAAGATGATTGAATATGCCGATTCTTTTGGTAAAATGAATAAGGTAATTCACAGATCTTTTTTTTCTTATGGCCAAAATGTAATGAGGGATTGCTTATTGATTATTTCTAAAGCCCATTCCACAGAATTAATATCAGATTCTTACAAAGAGTTTGTTATAAAACTAGCCGCACTACTCAATATCTCAAAAATTGAATTATTTTCGCAACAATTGGGAGAAACGGCTTATTATCTGGAACGCAATGCAAATTCAAAACTGGCTTTTTTAAATATGTCCGTTAAAATGGCTCACCTTTTTAGAAAATGAAACACATAAGAATAGGTACTAGAGGAAGTAAATTAGCCCTTTGGCAAGCTAATTTTATTGCATCAAAACTTTTGGCTGCAGGGTGGAATACTCAAATTGTTACAATTGATACAAAAGGAGATAAATTGTTGGATGTTTCTATTTCCAAGATTGGAAGTAAAGGGGTCTTTACTGAAGAAATAGAAGATCAACTTAGATCAGGTTCAATAGATATTGCTGTACATAGCGCTAAAGACCTTCAATCATCGTTGCCTGATGATCTTGAACTTATAGCATGTACGGAACGTGAAAATCCTGCTGACATTCTTGCTTCGTATAAAACATTATTAATTGATCAACCACTTACTATAGGAACCAGCTCTACCAGAAGGGTTGCTCTGCTGAAAAAGTATTACCCTCATTTCAACATTGTTTCCGTAAGGGGAAATCTCCAAACTCGTTTTGAAAAAATGAAGAATGGGGCTTGTGATGCACTTATGCTCGCCTATGCCGGGGTTTATAGAATGGGGTTTGGTGAGAATATTGTACATCAATTCCCATTGGATACGTTTACCCCTCCAACAGGCCAGGGAATTGTAGCGATCGAAGCCTCGGTTCATTTGAAGCCTGAAATAAGAACTGCAGTAAGGGCTGTTATTAATGATGAAAATTCTGAAATAACCCTTAATACAGAGCGTGCTTTTCTAAAAGTACTTGAAGGAGGATGTAGTATCCCCGCTTTTTGTCATGCCGAAATCGTCGTCGAAAAACTACAGGTATTGGCCGGTTTATCCACACTGGATGGTTCTGTAATCATTAGGAAATCAGAGATTACAGATATTGAAAATGGAGTGGAAGTAGGTAAATCGCTCGCCTTGCAAATTTTAAATGAAGGAGGAAGGGAAATTTTAAATGAAATCAGGAAGTCTATTTAGATTAAAAAAATATGAAGTATATCTATATAATGATCATTTCTGTTGTTTTTGCAGGCTGTAATAGAGATACAGACTATGTGATTACTTTTAAAACAGAATTTGGCGATATGAAAGCCATTTTGTACGATGAAACTCCGTTGCATAAAGAAAATTTCATCAAATTGGCGAAAGAAGGAAGGTATGATAGTACTATCTGGCATCGAATTATTGAAGATTTTATGATTCAAGGTGGAGATATAAATCAAAAACCGGGAAATAAAGACTCTATAAATTATACCGTACCGGCTGAATTTAATAAAGATTTCTTTCATAGAAAAGGTGCAATTGGTGCCGCCAGATTAGGAGATAAAATAAATAGAAAGAAAGCATCAAGTGGCTGTCAGTTCTACATTGTTGATGGAAAGGTTTGGGATGAAATTGAACTTACTACCGATATGAACAAAATGAATGTTGAGGTGGCCCGGTTAATTCGTATACCGGAATATGACAGTATAGGCAAGGTTCTCATTCAAACTTATCAGGAAGGAAGATACGATGACTATACCAAGATGATGCTCGATCTTGTTCCGGTAGTTGAGAAGCGCTTGGGTTCTGAAGTTACGAGAGACATACCCAAAAAACGTTTGGATGTTTACACTTCAATTGGTGGGTCTCCCTGGCTTGATGATGACTATACAGTTTTTGGCCAAGTGGTTGAAGGACTTGAAATAATTGATAAGATTGGTTTCTTAGCTAAAAATAAGGATGATAAGCCTCTTCAGGATACTTATTTAACTGTAGAAGTTGATGAACTTCCCAAAAAGAAGATAACAGAATTATATGGTATTAGTTATCCTGATTCAGAAAAATGAGAATATTAATTACAGGTGCCAATGGTCTTTTAGGTCATAAACTAGTAGAGATACTTGCTGCAGATAAGTTAGTAGAACTTATTGCTACATCCAGAGGAAAATCCCGACTTCCTGAAAAATGGAACCTTGATTATCAGGAGATGGATGTCAATAATGCCAACCAGGTTTCCAAAATTATTTCTTCTGTAAAGCCAGATGTTATCATTCATACTGCAGCTATGACGAATGTAGATGATTGTGAGCTTAATCAATCTGAATGCTATGATCTTAATGTAAAAAGTGTAGAAATATTACTTAGGGCCAGCAAAGAAATAAAGGCTTTTTTTGTTCACCTTTCAACTGATTTTATTTTTAGTGGGGAAAAGGGACCTTTAACTGAAGATGAATCTCCCAAACCTGTAAACTATTATGGCGAAAGTAAACTTGAGTCTGAGACTATTGTAAAAAGTTATCCTTATAAATGGGCAATTGTCCGTACAGTACTTGTTTATGGCATAACCCCAAACATGAGTAGAAGCAATATTATACTTTGGGTGAAAAAAAGTCTTGAAGAAGGAAAAACCATTCAGGTAGTCGATGATCAATTTAGAACCCCAACACTTGCCGAAGATTTGGCAAAAGGTTGCATTGCTATTGCTAAAGGTAGTCATGAAGGTGTGTTTAATATCTCCGGAAAGGACTTTCTAACTCCTTATGAAATGGCAATAGCTACGGCAGAATTCTTTGGCCTGAATAAGAACCTCATCGTAAAAACCGACTCTTCCAAGTTTACCCAACCTGCAAAACGGCCATTACGTACTGGATTTATATTGGATAAAGCAATCAATACCTTTGGTTATGCTCCGGTATCATTCAAAGAGGGGATTCAAATAGTTGCAGATCAAATTCAGAGACCTTAATTTTAAAGTATAATGCCTTAATTAATACTTTAAATGAAAAGTTATTAATTAAGGCATTGTAATGATTGTGTTATTGAAAAAATAACAGGAAATTTATTTTATAATTGTTTCAATAACAGTATTTGATGCAGCTTCTGTAATTCGGTTTAATTCTAATTTTAGTTTTTCTTTCAAACTAAGTATTTTTTGATCTACAGCTTCTATTTCTACTTGCTTTTGGTCAGCCTCTTCTTTACTTATAGTGCCAGCCTCTACTTTTTCAGTGAGTAGTTTTTTAGCTAATTCAAGTTTTTCTGAAGTGGCATCCAACTCTGCCTGGCTTTCTTCCAGTCTTCCTTTTGCCTCTGCCGCGCGTTGTTGCCCAAACTCTCGTCCACTTAATTCACCCTTATTTTTACCATAGGCATTGCCTTGCCCGTTATTTTCTTTGGCTTTCTCGTTTTGCTGATTTCCGTTGTTCGCAGGCTTCCCCTGCTCATTGGCTTTCCCCTTTTCCTCTTGTTTGCCATTGTTTTCAGGTTTGCCTTTGGTCTTATTTATCTCGTTGGGCTTTTGGGATTTCGTTTGATTCCCTTCCGATTCTTCATCTTCCTCAATTTCTTTTTCTTCCTCTTTTACATTCTGAGAAGATTTTTCAAGATCTTCTTTCTTTTTGGAATTGCCATTTTGTGACCATGCATTTGTCGAAACCGAAAAGGCCAGCACCAGTATTATATAAATTGCTTTTTTCATGATTTTAATCTTCTAACCCTTTTAAAATTTCATCAACCTGACTATCAAGATTTTTAGCCTCGTTACTTATTTCAACAGAAAGACTGTCAATTTCCTCAATTTCATTAATAATTTCTTCAGAAATTGAGTCTTTTTTCACATCCGAATTCTCTTCAGATCCTTTTGAACCACATGACAACAACAAACACATGAATGTAGCCATTATCAAAAATTTTAATTTTTTCATAAATCTAATTTTTTGTAAAAATACTTCAGAACTAAAAGGTTTACAACTGCTCTTCGCCAATAATTCTATGAGCTTGATGAATACTGGCATTAAGTTCATAACCAACCAATAAAATAACGGTAAGAATAAACTGCCATAGCATAAATGCAATCATTACTCCTATACTTCCGTAAAGTTTGTTGTAGGTAGCGAAATTTGAAATGTAATAAGAAAAACCATAAGAAGAGGCAATACAAAGAAGAGTACTAATTATACTACCTAATGAAAAGAAACGCCAGTTATAATGCACGGCAGGTCCAAAATAATATATACATGAAATAGCAAAATAGAATACTAGAAAAAGTACGAGAAAACGTACAACCATAATTAGTGAAACCATATAGGAATCAATATTTACCCACTCAATTGAAGATATAGTATCGATAATAAAACCTCCTATCACTAACAGTACAATGGCAAGGATTAATGCAAATGCAAGCATCACAGTGAGTGCGATTGAGACTAACCTTGTTTTAAAAAAACCTCTTTTTTCTACGGTTTTATAACAGGCGTTAAAGGCTTGCATCAACGACAAAACACCATTGGCCGCCAGAAAAAGAGAAAACAAGGCACCAAAGGTAAGCAGGCCTCCTCTTGATTGATTTAATATATCCTCAATAGTGCTGGATATAACCGAAAACATACTTTCAGGCATAAATTGCCCTATAAATAGTAATATATTTTCACTATCAACCTCAGGTATAAAATTGTGAATGAAAGGGATTAATGTAAACAGAAATAAAATAGCTGGAAATATGGCTAAAGTAAAATTAAAAGAAACACCATTAGCTCTTTGTATAATGTCATCTTTGGTAATTTTCTCAAAAAAAACCTTAATAACTTCGAATAAACTTACATTTTCATAATTTTTAAACCGAATACTAATTAACAATCTGACAATTAATACTGCCAATGAAGAATTAAGTACATACCGGGTGATTCTATTTTTCATCGGAAAAATACG